>WRCW01000042.1 GCA_009783755.1 Spirochaetaceae bacterium | reverse complement strand
TTTCTTTGCTTTATATTGCCAATCTGCTAAATTTCCCAATAAAGCACCTTTATGATATGGGCACTTACAGCACGCTGTTTGATAATTTATGCAATCAAAAGAATGATGGCATCCACCGGTTATAGCAAACATATCATGCATAAACCAAAAAACTGGTTTCCCTGTTTTTAAAATTTTTTTTAATCCACGATAGTTTATAAATGAACTATTTATCCAATGAAGATATATAATATCTGCTTCAATAATTTCATGGACTTTTGATACAGAAATACCATACTTGAAAGATGAAAATACCCCTTTTATGCCATGCATATTTTTTGTAATTATTTTTTCAAGTACAGAATTGATTACTCTTTTTATACGAACAATATATCCTGATTTTTTTTTAACATCTGCTCTGTCAGTTATAGTTCTATTTAAAACCAGATATTTTGAATCAATGCCGAAACAAAGCATAGCATTATGCAAACGAAATGCAGCAATTGCTGCACCTCCGATTCTATCTGATGTATTGATGTGTAGTATTTTCATGAGATTAGTTTTTTTCTGCTACTATACGTATTTGAAACCAAGTTCTTTCATACTGTCCATATATTTTACAGACAAAGTTAAATATTTTTCTTCCAAGTTTTGCAATCTTCATATAATGAGGAGGCCATTTGTGTATATATGGTTTCACTTCTATAACAGAAAACCCAGCTAATGTAAATAAATTTCCAATACACATTGGACTCCATGAATATAAATGCTGATTAACATCCTCTGGTTTATATTTATAACTTATATTTTCACAAGGAACTATAAAAATAATTTTTCCACTGTTTCTTAATTTGGTTTGGAGCTTTTTTAATTCTTCCAGTGGGTGATGTGTATGCTCAAGAGCGTTATTTGAAATAATTTTATCAACATAATTGTCTGGCACATTATCAAGAAATTGATATATCTCAAGCCCATTTTCACGAGCAGTTTCATGTGCAGAAGAATTTATTTCTACACCTATTTTTTTTTTGCAGTCAATATTCTTTAACAGATATCCACCACCGCAGCCAAAATCCAGAACAACATCTTCTTTAGAAATAAAAGCAGCAAATTTGGTTTTATTTGCCCATCCGCCAAATTCACCGATAGCCTTTTGCCAAGCAAAATATTTACTATCATAATACAATTGAGAAGTCATATATATTTCCTTTAGCAAATAAAAATTTGGATTTAATACTCAGATTTTTTAGTTTCAAAAAATATAAATCTTATATTCGTTTGAAAAGAAAGACAAATATTCAAAAATATTTTAAATAATACTCTTTTGTTGAATTTAAATTATTATATTTATATATAGGATTATAATAGAAAAGTAAATATTTTTTAACAATCTGGAAAAGCAATAAATTAAAAAATAAAGTGCTATTTTTAAATAGCACTTTATTCCTAAAATATTAATTTTCTTTTATATATGTATTACCATCTTTATTTGCAATAATAGTATATTTATTGCACAATGAAACAGCAACAACACCTGTGGCTTGTTGTTCTTTTTTCCATGTAGTACCCTTGTCTGCAGAACTAAACATTTCACCTACAGTGTTGACTATCCACAAATTTCCATTTGGTGCAACATCTAAATCAACAACGCTAGTTGCCTGTGTTTTTTTATAAGACATTAATGGAGATTTTTTATAGTCTGCAACAAAACTATCTCCTTTTTTACTAGCAATAAAAATAAAAGGTCCGCCAAAAACAACAATTTTAACATTTTCAGCATTTGTTTTTGTCCAATTTTCAAAATCAGATGTAAAAAAAACTTCTCCCTTTGTATTTACAATAAAGCTATCTGTTCTACCAACACTTGAGTCAACAACACTAGTTGCTTTTGTTTTTAACCAAGAAGAACCCATATCTTTTGATACATAAAATTCACCATTTTTATTAACAATTCCCATAACAGTGGCATTGCTGTTCAAAGAAATTCTTATTATTCCACTTGCTTGTGGATTTTTCACCCAGGTAACTCCTGCATCTTTAGATGTAAAAAGCTCTCCTGCCTTATTTGCAATAGCAACAAAACCATTTTCTGCTACAGCTACATCTACAACACTAGTAGCTTGTAACTTTTTCCAATCTCCTGCAAATATAAATGCACTTGCAAAAACTAAAAGAACAACCAACATACTCAATTTTTTCATACTATAAGTCTCTCCTTAAATAATAAAAATATTTATTTATTGTATTCTTCTTTCAAATTATTTTCAATAATAATTCTTATTAAAATAATAGCCTCTATAACATAAAATAATAAAAATAAGCATAAAAATACAATAATATTCACAATTCATAAAGCTATTTTGTCAAAAACTGTTTTTTTTAATAGAATTTTTCAATTTTAAAAAATTCTTTTTAAAATTTCATTTGAATGCTACCAAGTGTTTTACAAGCAGATCTTTTGAATACTATCTTCCTTCAAGTAATAACTTTAATACTGTAAATATTTTTTTTCCGAAAATTTTTCGAATTATTTGTTTTATTATATTTTTTATTTTTTTTTGCTTTCTAAAAAAATTACAAATCACTTTTGTTGCTATTTTGTTTTCCTCAATCGGGATTTTACTAAAGTCAATATTTATTTCATTTTCATATAAATCATAATTATAAAATAAATTAGTTCCACAATGAATACCTGTACCATCCATTCCTATATTTTTAGCAAGTGGTTTTGAAGGCATTATCTGAAAGCCATTATTAACAAACTGTTCAGCATACCAAAAGATCGCCCAGGTATTTATCTCTTTTGCTTTGTTTGCTGTAATCTGGGAAAACATTTCTGTTGTATTGTAATAATCAAATCTGTAGATATCTTTTTTAGATATTTGAGAAATATATTTTTCAGGGTTTTTATCATAATGCTGCCACCTATCAGCCCAAGTTCCCCAACTCCAACAACTCATTGCAAAAAAACAAAAAATCTCTGGTATTTTTCTACTTTTTATTGGATAAGAAAATCCTGTTACACTCCAAATTCGTTTTTCATTTTCATAAAAATTTAGCATCTCATTCATAAACTTAAGAAAATATTGACTTGTTTCAATATCATCTTCCAGAACAATAACTTTTCCGAATTTATTTACGATTTCAGTTACACCATCAATAATTGACTTTGCTAAACCTTGATTTTGCCTCTGTTCTTTTATCGTTATCGATTTAAATCCAGAAATCGTTTTTATATATTTTCTTACCTGCACAACCTTTTCAGATTCTTCCTCTTTTTTTGAAGCATCTGAAAATATAACTAAATCTGAATGTTTTGCTTCTTCATTCCGCAACAATGCTTCAACAACTTTTTGTGTGTGAATAGGGCGATTGTAAACAAACAAAGCAACAGGTGCTAAATTTCCCATATTTTAAATTCTCTTATATGATTAGTATTAAAAAACTATTAAAATAATTGAATACTAAATACTTTTTTAAGAATTTTATTATATTTATGTTTCTTTTGTAGTTCAGTCTTAAAAATACTATCATTTAAAAAACACCATTTTTCTTATAAAAGTAGATAATTTATTTAAAAGCATTTGCTTTTCCTCTTTATTAAGCCCTACATAAAAAACAATTACAGTACTCCAAATCAATGTAAAAATACCAACTAAACAAGAATGCACTATTGACTTTGAGAAAAAATAATGCAAAACAACTGGAAGCGAAACAGTAATCAAGCTCGTTTTTAGTATAGGCACAATAACATCAGTACAATATTTACGGATTGAAAAACCTAGTTGCATTTTCAACACAATTACTATTAAAGTCAAAAAATAGACTCCTTGTAAAACAAGCCCGACAATATAAATATATATCGGCGATAGTTTATATATACCCACAAATACAGCACATAACAAAATTAACAATCTACATACAATACTATTTATTGTAACTGCGCCTAACTTTCCCACTGCTGTATTTGCGAAACTTATCGGATGTCCTAAGATTCTCTGCAATGCTTCCAATAAAAATAATTGCGCGAAAATCGGAGCATATTCAGGATAATTTCCAAGCCAGATATAAAGCGCTGTATCTATTTCCAAAATAAAGGGAAGCGCTATTATTAAAAGCAAATAAAAAGATAATTGCGATGATTTTGTTATCAAGCTCCAAAGCCTTTGTTTGTCTCCTTTGACATAACTCATGATAATTTGGGGCTGGGTTGCAATCGCTGCATTATCAGAAAAAGAAGAAATAGCGCGATATACTGTATTCGCAATTCCTTGAGCCGCATTCATAATCGGACCATAATATAAATTTAATACAATATTCAGCCCTTGAAATCTAATGATATAGGAAATAGCACCAATAACCGTATATGCATTATATCCCAATAAGTGCCTGACACATTCCTTTGACCACGAAAGTTTAATTCTGCATTCTTTAAAATTTACATGACAGTATATGTATACAATTATTTTCCCCATGATTCCAATACATAACCACATAAAAGCCAATGCCATAAGCTTGTCATACGACAAAACTATTAGAAAATACACCGTAACAAGTTTAAAAACAGAGTCAAAGATACTCATCTTTGCATAAAAATCAAATTTCTCGTGAGTTCTTATCGCTCCATTAAACGGAGCAAAGAATACGTTTATCGAAAATGATATTATAGAAAATTGATAAACCCAAAACGCAGCATATGCTCTTTCCGGAGGGATAACCAATTTTGTTTGAAGAAACCATAACCCTATTGTTTCTGCAAGAATTACTGTCAAAAGTATAAAAATAATATGAAGAGAAAGAGAATTTGTGAAAATTTGCCTTAATTTTATAAAATCGTTTTTTCCCAACTCAACAGAAAGGAATCTTTGTGTTGTTCCCTCTAAAGAGCTTGTTAAAAATGATAACATCAGCACAAGACCACTAACAACATTGTTTATCCCATAATCTGCTACGCCAAGTGTCTGTAAGACAATCCGTGAAGTATACAACGACACAGCCATGGTAATTATTTGGCGGAAATATAGAGCTAGTGTGTTTTTTAGTATTCGTCTATTGTCTTCGGAATGAGACATTTTAATTAACTAATTTTCCCATATTCTGTTATGTATATTGCATATCAGTTAGTGACAAGACTCACCGTATGTGTAAAATTGATGATTCTAAATTCATGAAAACTATTAATATTAAAAATATTAGTTTTGCATTTAATTCTTTTTAGTTTTTATAGTTTCCGATTTTATCAATAGGTATTCTTCTATATTTTGGCAAGTATTTTATAATATCACTATATACTACATTGTTACTTTTATTAATTGCTATATTGTTAAAAAAAACAGATGCATTAAAATCTCCGCTTTTAATTCTTGATGAATTAATTATTATATTATCAAAATAATAATTTTCATCTGTATACTTATTTTCAATTCCGGAAAGATATGGATATTGGTTTTGCCATTCTGTTGTCTTCCAATCATGAGAAGCAAGATTTTCTATAACATGAGCACCCTTTTGCCATTTTCTTTTACCTTTGGTGGTTATTGAAAAAACAAGATCACAATTATTAAATATATTTCCTTCTACTAAATTGTTTTTTCCACCATGTACCTGAACTGCTCCGAACCTACCAGAGGATCCATTTTCAAAAACATTTTCATATACAGTAAATCCACTTATAAAATCATCGAGCCTTACTGAAGCTGCCATATACTCTTTGTTAACAATATCGTGAAAATAATTCCATCTTATAATATTTCCCAAGTATAAAGGATTAGCATATGTTTCAACCGCACCCTGGTCACCAGATTCAAAAACACAATTATAGAATTCATTTAATTCCACTATCACATTGTTAGTTTCTAGTCTTATTGCACTACTGGGTATATTAAAAAAGACATTGTTTTTTATTATTTGACTCATTCCATAAATCAAAATTCCAGGAGTATAGGTTCTGTCTATTCTTGATAAATCAGAAAAACTGCAATTTTCAATAATTGTTTTAGAATCTATAAGTTTTTTTCTGTCACCTGTATCTATCTCTATCCCACCCCTGCCAAAACTTTTAAAAACAGTTGAGTGGATAATATGATTTGTCTTTCCATTAATTATAATGCCATATCCGGATGCATTATTTAACTCATTATTATAAATAACTATATTTTCTGAATCTTTTATATTTAATATATCACCGCGAATCTGTTTTATTTCAAGGTTTTCTATTTTTAAGTTATTGCAATTATCTATTTCAAAAGCACCTGTTGAATAACTTATAAATATATTTTTTGGATCAATATTTTCCAGTGGATAATAAAAGATAAGACCTTTTTCTGTATCTATTGCCCATTCGCCCGGCAAATCTATCTCGCTAACTGCATTTACGATTCTTCCATCATTTCTTCCAAAACCATAACGATTTACAGGTGCTTCCAAAGATATTATTCTTTTTTCAACATCTATATTATTGATTTTTTCATATGCTTCTGCCCATTCATATTTCCAGTATCCATGGAGCCATGCTTCTTTTTCATTAGCCCATTTTATAATTCTATCGTTGTTAAATCTTTCGTTGATTTCAATTTTTGTATAGCCTTCATTAGGCCAACTTGAAATCTTTTGTACTTCCTCTTTATAAAAAAGTTCAGGAATACCAAAAGTCTTAAAACCCCTCCCGCTTGAAAAACCAGCAAAAATAAGTGTCCCAAAACCAGCAATATTATTTTTTTCAAATTCTGCAACTATGATTTTGTTTTTATATTCTTCTATTGGAGCATTGGTATCTGAAGGGTTTACTTTTCTCCATGTTGTAATATTTTTCCCTCCGGAAATTACTACTTTTTTTTCTGCGCTGCCGGATATTACAAGAGGATTTTTCTCTGTTCCACTGTCTTCTGCTGTCAGAATAAATGGTTTTTCAATATTATAGTCATCAACAAAAACTATTTGCAAACTACCTTCACCCAGTGTTACACTTTTTCTTTTTTCCCTTATTTTTTTCTGCGCTGCCTCAAATGTTTTAAGAGGGGAATTTTTTGTCCCTTCTGCATTATCACTACCGCGACTACTTATATAAACTGTATATATTATCGTATTTTCAGGGATTATGGTTTTTCCTGGTACTGCAGTAATACCAATATTATCTGCTCCGGTTTTTGTAAATAGTAAAAGATCTTCGATTTTTTTATTGTAGTAATAAGGGAGAGTATATGTTTTAAGTTTTTCAAGCTTTGATACTGTCTTTTTTAATCCTTCAAGATCTCCTGTTTCTTTTTGAACAAATGCTATTCTGAATAGAACAACTGCTCTTACATATTTGTTTCTTAATTTAACATCCTCAAGAAGATTCTCATATAATTTCAAAGCAGTTATATAATCACCATTGTTGCAAGCATTATCAGCTGTTTCCATTTTTTCTTCATAATAATCTTTTTGGACATTACCAAGGGATGTACAACTTAAAAATAATATCAAAAAAAAAAGTATCCCTACTTTTTTGCAATTTTTTTTCATTTTCAATGTCATAATATTACTTCCTCAAATTCCATGCAGAATTTTTATTTTAATTCCATTTTCTTAAAGACATTGCTTATACCATCTTCAAGAGAAATTTTTGCTTTCCAGCCAAGAGAATTTAACCGTGACACATCCAGAAGTTTTCTTGGTGTCCCATCTGGTTTAGAAGAATCAAAAACAAGAGACCCTTTATATCCGATTATATTTTTAATAAGTTCTGACAGTTCCTTTATTGTAAGATCTTTGCCTGTCCCTATATTTATAATTTCCCCAATATCTTTTTCATCATAATTTTCCATAAGGAAAAAACAGGCATCTGCCAGATCATCTGAATAAAGAAATTCTCTGTATGGAGTTCCGGTTCCCCAAATAACAACTTTATTTTTATGGATAAGATGCTTTTCGAGTTTGGTTATAATATCTTTCTCGCTTGCCTGGGATAGACCCCGGCTTTCGCCGGAGTGACACTTTTTATCAATGTAAGAATTTCCATCAGTATGACTATTTTTAGCGGATTGATTATCATAAAAATCAAGATTTTTTCTTATCTTTTCAAAATTATTTTCCATTAACAACTTTCCGAGATATATTCTCCTTAAAAGAGCAGGCAAAACATGGGAGTTTTCTAAATTAAAATTATCTTCAAGTCCATAAAGATTAGTGGGCATTACAGAAATGAAATTTGTCCCATATTGTTCGTTGTAATATCTGCATAATTTTATTGCTGCAATTTTTGCTATAGCATAGGGTTCGTTAGTGGATTCAAGAGTTCCTGTTAAAAGTGTTTCTTCCTTCATGGGTTGCTTTGCTTCTCTGGGATAGATACAGGAGGATCCTAAATTAAGAAGTTTTTTTACACCATATTTATACGATGAATTTATTACGTTAGCTGCTATTATTATATTCTGATATATAAAATCAGCTTTATATGTATTGTTTGCGTATATGCCACCAACTTTTGCTGCTGCAAGAAAAACATATTCCGGTCTTTCCTGTTCAAAGAACTTTTCAACTTTGCTTTGTTGCAAAAGATCAAGCTCTGAATGTGTTCTTGTAACAATATTATCACACCCTGCTTTTTCAAGGCGCCGTATAAGAGCAGAACCAACAAGTCCTCGATGTCCACTAATATATATCTTGCTGTTTTTTTCCATATCTGTTGTTCGCTTTCTAAACCTTAAAACCTATTCATTAAAATCAAAAAGCCTAAACCCTTCTTCTTTTAGGACTGAATCTTTTTTTGCTTCCAGAATATCGTTTTTGACCATATCTTTAACAAGATCCAAAAGAGTATATTTATGTTTCCAGCCAAGCTGCTCACGGGCTTTCGCTGGATCTCCCAAAAGAATATCTACTTCTGTTGGTCTAAAATATCTTGGATCTACTTCAACAACTATCTCCCCTGTTTTTTTATTGATCCCTTTTTCATCAACACCTTTCCCTTGCCACTCCAATTCTATAGATGCTTCCCTAAAGGCAATCTCAACAAACTCTCTTACAGTATGGGATTCTCCTGTTGCAAGAACAAAATCTTCTGGCTTTTCCTGCTGCAGAATAAGCCACATGCCTAAAACATAATCTTTTGCATGCCCCCAGTCTCTTTTTGAGTCAAGGTTTCCAAGATAAAGTTTTTTTTGCAATCCTAAATATATACGAGCTGCTGCTCTTGTTATCTTTCTTGTTACAAATGTTTCTCCGCGAACAGGACTCTCGTGGTTAAAAAGAATACCGTTACACGCAAACATACCATATGCTTCCCTGTAGTTTACGGTTATCCAATAACTATAAAGCTTTGCCGCAGCATAGGGGCTCCTTGGATAAAATGGGGTAGTCTCTTTCTGAGGAGTCTCCTGGGCAAGTCCATATAGTTCCGATGTAGATGCCTGGTAAAATTTTGTCTTTTTCTCGAAGCCAAGAATGCGTATAGCTTCAAGCAGCCTCAAAGTACCAAGACCATCTGCATTTGCAGTATATTCCGGAGTGTCGAAAGAAACTTTTACATGCGATTGCGCTGCAAGATTATATATCTCATCGGGCTTTACATCTTTTACGATTCTTATCAGATTTGTGGAATCTGTCATATCTCCATAATGAAGTATTAAATCCAGATCTTTTTCATGCTGGTCTTTGTAAAGATGATCAATTCTATGAGTATTAAAAAGAGAACTGCGTCTTTTTACACCATGCACTTCATAATTTTTTGATAGAAGAAGTTCAGCAAGATATGCGCCATCCTGGCCAGTAATTCCTGTTATAAGTGCTCTTTTTTTCATTTTTTTTCCTTGTTTTTATTTGTGATAATAGATCATTATCCTTGTACGACCGCTCCTGGCGAAAAACATGACACCAGCATTATTGCAACTCTATGTAATAATATCTTTAAGATAATAACTATTTTCTTCTTTTATTTTTGTGGAATCTTTATTAATAGATTCACTGTAAATAACAAAAAGTCCTGGCTCATTCATGGGAGATACCTCCCCATTGCTATAGTGCATATGATTTTTACTGCACATATGTTCAAGAATAAAATCCATATCGCTTTTCCCAATAAGATAAATCTTTGTAAATCCTTTCGCTTTTGTCTCTTTTATGATCCCATCTATGGCTTCTTTATAAATAACAACATTTTTAATTGTACGCTTAAAAAATTTATAGCTTCTGGCAGATACTTCTTCTATTCCCTGCGGAGAAACAGCATAAACAATATTTCTATTGTTTACTTTTTTTATGGTTATTAATCCTTTTTCAACCAGCCGTTTTAGTATTGCGTTCGTCATACCAAGAGAAAGCCCTGCAATTTTTGCCAAATCGCGTTGTTTTATTGAGTTTTTACTTTTATGGATTTTTTCGAGAATTGATAATTCTTTTTCGCTATGATTCATTTTTCTGATTTAAGGCTTATTGTGATTGATATACCCTGCGCTGGGCATATTTTTTCACAAAAAGATATACCTTTCCCCAATAGTCTTGCTAATACGCTTTAGAGAAAAGTCTTGTTCATCCCGAATGGCTCTGTGGAATAAAAGTAAATCTATTCTTAAACCGTTCGGGATACGCCTTCGGCTAAACAGCCGCTGCCGCAACATACTAGCTGTTAATTTTGACAGTCAGCATGGCTGTCAATTACTTAATGTTCAATCATCGAACATTATAACATTTTTTAACGCTTTTACAACAAATTTTATTTATAAATTCTAACTACTTTGAATATATAAACATTGATTCACAATTTATGGACACCCTCTGGAATAGTGATTATATTTTGCTATACTTTTAATTGAATCAAAGGCGAAAAGAAAGGAGTAATCTGTGAAAACTGCTGTTTATGGTATAGGAAACCCGCTTATAGATATAATTGTAAAGGTAGAAGAAAAAGATCTTTTGATTTTGGAAAAAAATAAAGGGATAATGGCACTGATCAGTGAAGAGGAAGGAGAAAATTTAGTAAATTTTATATCCTTAAAAGAAAAAACTTTTTCTTGTGGCGGTTCCTGCCCAAATACAATGATAACACTTTCTGCAATGGGGATTAAAACAGCTCTTGGCGGTAAAATCGGAGAAGATGAATTTGGCTCAATTTATGAAAATCAGCTAAAAAAACACCCAAATATTACCCCAGTGCTTGTCCATGGAAGCAGCCTTCCAACTGGCTCAAGCATAATCCTTATAACTCCTGATTCAGAGCGGACAATGAATACTTTTCTTGGGGCAAACAGGGAGTTTTCTGAAAAAGATGTTGATGAAAATATTTTAAATGATTCTGCTTTTTTTTATTTTACCGGTTATATGTGGGATACAGAAAACCAAAAATCAGCCATAGAAAAATCTCTTTACATATGCAAAAAGAAAAAAATAAAAGTTGCTTTTGATGTTGCAGACCCTTTTGCTGTCCAAAGATATAAAAATGATTTCTTGAAAATCATTGAAAATAATGCTGATTATGTTTTTGCAAACAGCGAAGAAGCTTCTTTTTTATTTGATGAGGCCAATCCTGAAAAAGCAGTAACTATTATTGCAGAAATGGGAAAAACAGGCGCAGTAAAATGGGGAAAACAGGGGTCTGTTATAAAAGAACCAAAAACAAGTCTTGTAAAAATTCCTATTATTGGAGATAAAGGGTGTGTTGATACAACCGGTGCCGGTGATACTTATGCTGCTGGCTTTCTTTATGGAATTTGTAAAGATAAAAATATTGAAATAGCCGGAAGATGCGCTTCCTTTCTTGCTTCTGCTATTGTTTCAAAAATTGGGGCACAATTTACAGAAGAAGAAAGCGCTGTTCTAAAAAAAGAATTAAATCTTTTATCTTAAAGTGCAATATTCCAGTACTAATGAAATATATATTCCATTAGCAATGGAATAAGTCTTATTTCACAAGTCTCTTAAGATCTTCGACCTTATCTGTCTTTTCCCAGGAAAATTCACTTCTTCCAAAGTGTCCGTATGAAGCTGTTTTCTGGTATATGGGTTTCAAAAGATCAAGTGTTTTTATGATTCCAGCAGGAGTAAGATCAAAAATCTCTTTTACTGCTTTTTCTATTTTTTGCTCATCTACTGTAGCTGTTTCAAATGTATCAACCATTACAGAAACAGGAAAAGGAACCCCTATTGCATAAGCAAGCTGGAGTTCGCATCTTTCACAAAGCCCTGCTGCAACTATATTTTTAGCAACATATCTTGCCATATATGCTGCAGACCTGTCTACTTTACTTGGATCTTTGCCGCTAAAAGCGCCACCTCCGTGCCTTCCCATACCGCCATAAGTATCCACTATAATTTTCCGTCCGGTAAGGCCGGCATCCCCATGGGGACCTCCAATAACAAACTTGCCTGTCGGGTTAATAAAATATTTTGTCTTTTCATCAAGCAGGCCTGTTGGCTGTAAAATTTCTTTTATGATTTTTGTGATTATCTCCTCTCTTAACTCTTCATAAGGAACTCCTTCATCATGCTGATGGGAAACAACTACTGTATCTATTCTCTTTGGAGTATGCCCTTCATATTCTACCGTTACCTGACTTTTAGCATCAGGTCTTAACCAGGTAATCTCTCCGTTTTTTCTTACTTTTGAAGCATGTAAAAGAATTTTGTGGGCAAGGATTATAGGCGCCGGCATAAGCTCTTCTGTTTCACTGCATGCAAAACCAAACATCATTCCCTGGTCTCCTGCACCCTGTTGACCTTTAAACTCAGCAAGACCTGCTCCGGATACTCCCTGTGATATATCTGGAGACTGGGCGTGTATTGCGTTTAAAACAGACATGGAACCAAAATCAAGCCCATACTCTGCTCTATTATATCCTATTTTTTTTGCAACTCCGCGCGCGATTTCTTGTATATCTACATACGCTTTGGTTGTTATCTCTCCTCCAACCAAAACCATTCCTGTTGTGGTGAATGTCTCACATCCAACTCTTGAATCAGGATCTTCTTTAAAACACGCATCAAGCACAGCATCGGAAATCTGGTCGCATATTTTATCCGGATGTCCTTCGCTTACTGATTCTGATGTAAAAAGATAATTTTTTTTCTTCATGTTTTTTTCCTCTTATCAATATCTATAATGTTCGCTTTTAAAAGGCCCTTCTATTGGCACAGAAATATAATCGGCCTGCTCTTTTGTTAGTTTTGTAAGCTTTACCCCAATTTTTTCAAGGTGAAGCATTGCAACTTCTTCATCCAGTTTTTTGGAAAGTCTGTAAACTCCTGGTTTTAGTGTTTTTCTGTTTTCCCATAGATCTAACTGCGCCAAAGCCTGGTTTGTAAAAGAGTTAGACATTACAAAAGAAGGGTGTCCTGTTGCGCATCCTAAATTCACAAGCCTTCCTTCTGCTAAAAGATATATGGCATGTCCATCAGGATTTTCTTTTGTAGAAGGAAAAATATATTTATCAACCTGAGGTTTAATATTGACTCGCTTTATTCCAGGAAAATTTTCAAGTTTATGCACCTCTATCTCATTATCAAAATGACCTATATTACATACAATTGCCTGATCTTTCATTTTTTTCATGTG
>WRCW01000041.1 GCA_009783755.1 Spirochaetaceae bacterium | reverse complement strand
TGGTTTTCTGATATGCCAATTCTGCACCATTGTAATATTTTTATCACCATCTTTGGTTTCAATAACTGCAATAGTATCTGTTACTTTATAATCTCCCTTTGGGGAAATGGATTTAAGTATTCCGGATAGCTCAGGCGGAATCATTATCTTATGGTTTATTCTATCTGTTTCCTGAACAGATCCTATTATTGATCCGCCGCTTATATGCGAACCAACATTGATTTCAGGAACAAAGCACCATTTTTTTTCTTTATTCAATGAAGATACCTGAATACCTTTTTCTATAAAATGGCCAGAGATTTTATATATATCTTCAAGAGGTCTTTGGATACCATCATATATAGTTCCAATAAGACCAGGGCCAAGTTCAACAGAAAGAGGCATCCCTGAACCATAAATATTATCACCAGGACATACTCCTGTTGTATCTTCATAAACCTGGACTACAGCATTCTGCCCTTCCAGTTTTATTATTTCACCAATCAAACGAGAATCAGCTACTTTTACCAACTCAAGCATCATGGCATCTGTGATGCCCATTGCTTCAATTACAGGACCATTTACTCTTTTTACCTGTCCAATTATTCGTTCTTTCATTTCGAACCTCTATACTATTCTCAAAATACCTTGCAGATAGTTATGCAAAAAATTCCTTGTAAATCATTTTCATTATCTCAGTCTGGCACCTCATTAAACGCGTAGGCACCTGATTATTGAATGCTGTCCTGTTATTCTTTGATGATAACACTATGCCCTGGGCAAAAAGGGGATTTTTTTCTGCTCTCTTAAAGCTAACACTTCTACCGGTAAGAGCATTATATTTCTTTTCTGTTTCCCTGAGAAAACTATCTGTCATAATTTCAAGTTCTTTTGGAGAACCATTTATAACAGCTTCTTCCTCTCCAAGCCCGATTGCAGCTTCCAGTATCCACCCTTTTAGCATTTCTGGATAAGAAGATTCTTCTGCCTTCTCAGCTATTTTTTCTTTTATTTTACTCGTAACATTACTTACTATTTTTTCTCTGACTTTGAGTTCAATACGTTTACGCTCCACAGATATTGCAGATAACTTATTTTTTTCTATAGATGCAAGCTGTTGCTCTATTTTTTTATCTGTATCTTTTTTAATAGAGTTCATCTGCATCTCTTTAGACATCTGCTTATCAGAAGCTGTTCTTTTTGCATCTTCTATTATACGAGCTGCTTCCTGTTTTGCATCATTTCCAATACCAGAAATTAATTCAGCTCTATCGCCACTGGATGTTTTCATTATACTGTCCTTGAATGAACATTAAATTCAAACTTTAAAGCTTGATACCTATTGCTTCATTTACCATTGCTCTAATGCTACGCCTGCCCGGATCTTTGCCGGCCCGACCTGGCACCTCAACAATCAATGGAAACTGTTCTGTAAAAATATATTTATCAACTATCGGCCTTATCATATCAGCAATTTTATCTTCTATAATAATAATTCCGATATTAGTGTCTTCCAAAGCTGTTTTGAATGCTTTTTCCGCTTCATTGGGATTTTCAGCCTTGAGCCCTTGTATGCCTACAAGGCCAAAACCCAAAACAGCTTCTTCATCGCCGATAACAAAATACTTCATTACTTATACTTTTCCAATAATCATAAGAGCTGTAACAAAACCAAATACTACAAGACCTTCTCCAAGCGCAATAAAAATAAGAGCTTGTGCAGCCAGTTCTGGTTTTTCAGCAATAGCGCCCATCGCTGCAGATCCAACATTTCCTATAGCAATTCCAGCACCAAGAGCGCCAAGACCAAATGCAATAGCTGCTGCTATAAGTCCCAGTCCCAATCCTAATGCAGAACTTTCTGTTTTTACCTTGTCTGCGGAATGATCCTGTCCAAATGCACTTGAGACACTCCCTATAGAAAACATTACAAGAATGGCAAAAGTAAGTATTAAACTAAACTTCACCTTTTTTTGAAACTCCTTTCTTGAGCACATTTTTCATCCTCCTAATTTAGACTTTTCCTTTCAGTGAGATTGGGGCATAAGCTTTTCCCGTACCACTAAAGTATTTTGAAAAGAATTCATAATAATTTAATCTTAAAGACTGAAGACCTGCAATTAGACCTTCAAGTACAATAACCAAAATATTTCCTGCCAGCAGAATCAAATATGACCAAATATTAAAGCTGCCATCGCTGGTTACTATTTTTGCAATTTGATCAAAAGCCACCATAAGACTTACGTGGGCAATACCAAGCCCGGCAATACGCATAAAAGAAAGTGTATTGGCAAGATAACCGGAAAAAATTTCAAGCATCTCTGTAACCCACTCCATTCCAAAACCAATGAGTGTTCCAATCGTGAATTTCTTTGCATGACCTTTTTTATTATGCAGATAGAATTCAATCGGAGGCTTAAGCATAAGAAGTATGGCAGGAATTCCAATAAGTATAAAAATCAAATTGCCATCAGGAAGCTCTTTATAATTTCTTTTAACAAAATAGAAAGCTATATAAACTCCTGCTGCATAGATCCAGGAACCTAAAATACCTCCCTTGTCCAAAAAAAGCCTAAACCAGTTTCTTTTTGATATACAGTTGATCCAGTTAAGAACAAAACCTAAACCTAATACTGCAATACCAAAATATATTGCAATCATAAGCACATCATTGATGCTTTTAACAACTCCACTGCCCGGATGACCCACAACAATACCATGGTAATCAAACCACAATGGTCTATACCATCCATATCCAAAGTACGAACCAAAAAGAACACCTGTTACCATTGCAGCACAGCTACACCATATCATAAGCTGGCATATTTTATTTATGCTCTCCTTGCCCGGATCTTTGCGGGTAATAAAAACACCAAGGATACCTAAAATAAAAATAACAAATCCATGCCCCACATCTCCAAACATTAGACCAAACATTATTAAATAAGCTATTGCAACAAGAGGAGTTGGATCAACAGTTCCATATTCTGGTATTGAATAGTTCTTTACAAGCATTTCAAAGGGAGATAAAAATTTTGGATTTTTTAATTTTACAGGAACTTCTGGTATTAATTTTTTTTCCTTTCTAATATCTTTTGGATCGCTCCACTCAAGATAGCATCTGCTTTTAGTAACCGAGATTATTTCTGACTCAAGAGCTTTCTTTTTAGAAGCAGGAAGCCAACCTGAAAAAATCATTGTTTTAGAAGTTTTACTATAAAGGATTGTATTCTGTAAAAAAGTTCATTCATTCTCAGATTTGCCCACAACTCGCCAAGAATCTCTTTCCTTGACATTACTATCTGTTTTGCAGAATCATTTATTTTTTCCTGTTTTTCTTTTAAATCAATTATTTTTGTATCGATTTCAGATACAGCTTTTATGCCAAGGTTGGTAAAATCGCCAGAAAAATCCATATCTTTCCATTCAAATTTCCTGAGAATTTTTCCAACACGTTCAAAATCTCTTTTCATTGTAATAAGAAGAGTAGTTTCTGTTTTGCTTTCTTCCCCAAGCTTGATCTGAATAGAAGGGATAGGCGCCAGTTCAGAAACAAATTCTATTTCTTTTTCAACAGGAATGGTCCCTACCTTTATAGATAAAAACATATATCTTTCTGTTAAATCTATATTTTCAAGACCTGAAAAAAGATCAAGCTGCCGTCTTATCTCTTCGAGCTTATGAATTTCCTGCTGAAAATTTTTCTGCTTGTTTCTTATTTTTTGGATATCAACAGCTAATTCATCAAGAACGCTGTTAGATTCTTCTATATTAACATAAGTAAGTTTTGAAACATCAAGTTCTTTTATATCTGTGGAAGTGTGATTAATAATATTAAAAAAAGTTTCTATTCTTTTTCTTGTCTCTGATATTTTTGTTTGCGAAACCTTAGGCGAAGCATTAGTAACATGACTTCCTATATCATCAGAGACATCAGTGACTTTTATAAAATGCAGAACACCTTCTTTCAAAAGTTCTTTGGTTACACTATCAACATCTTCATCAAGAACTACTGCTGTAAGATGGCACATTTTTGTTGTAAACATAATCATATTACACTCTTAATTCTTTCTTCTTCAATGCTATAATATTTTGCATTTAAAATTGTCATAATCTTTTGTATTTCATTTTTTTTCAAAGCAAAATAGGCCATTACAATTCCAATAGAGAAAGGATATCCACCTTTCATTTTTCTTACTTCATAGAGAATTATCTGATCAAGAAGCCTGTTCAGAAATACAAGCTTGGACTCGCTGCCAAAACTTTGCATAGCAAACATATAAGAAAGAGATATGTATTTTTTATTTATAAAATCCTTTAGGATTTCAGTTGGATCATCAGAAGAAAAAATCTGCTCAAGCACTTTTTTATCAAAAAAGTTACCGCGTGGAACTATATTTGTAAGAGCTTCTTCCATAGTCATTTTATAGAAATCACGAAATCTTGTAAGCCATGAAATGTTTTCGATATCAACTTCAACGCCGATCATCCGTTTGACAATAGAAAAATCCATACTGTCGAGTTTTTTTGCTTTTTCATAAAGCTGTCCATAAAAATATCTATCAAGAGCTACTTCAATATGAAAAAGTACCCTTCCTGAGTCAAGTTGGGAAGAATTATCTTTTATAATTGTTGCATAAGGAGTCTTTGCAAGTATTTCAATAATAGCTTCTACTGAATCAACATTTATGATCTGGTCAACATGAAGATCATAATGTATTTTTTCTCTATAAAGATATCCGGTATAAGGTTCAATGTTTCTTTTCCTGATAACTCTGTCAAACCATAATCTTAAAGCAGCTTTTAAATTCTCAATTTCATATTTGCGCGTAAGCCCTATTACAAATTCACGGGCATTTGCTGAAACAAATTTTTCAATATCTTTGTAGGTTTCTACTTCTTTTTTATAGAGTTCAAGCTCTGCAAGTTTTAGATCGCCAGTTGCAGTGTAGACTTCTTCGAGCATTTGAAAAGAAGTATTATGAAGGATCTTCATTGCTTCATGAAGAGATCTTGCTTTTATCATCTGATCAAAATGGTCTTCGCCAAGTATCTTACTTATTCGGGCCCTGAGTTTGGCATTAATAAAAGCATACTTTTTTAATCTTTCCTGACCCAGCATATATTTCTCTCAGATTATTCTTTTTCGTATTCGGGCTTAACCAGCATCTCAACAATAGCGCCAGCTACTTTATCTGCCTGTTCATAACTTTTTTCAAGAAAAGCTGAATTTTCATCTTCAGCATCTTTAATAGCTTTAGCCAGATCACTTTCTGCCTGTTGTTTTGCTGTTGCTACAGAATCCTGAATCTTTTTCTGAGATTCTTCTTTTGCTAAAACTATTGCCTGATTATATGCAGACTCTGCATTTGAAATAATTTCTACTGCTTTTTCCCTGGCCTGCTGAACAATTTTTTCAGATTCTTTTTCTGCTTTAATAATCTCATCAAGAACTATTTTCTGCATTTTTTTACTCTTAAAGGTTTTTTATTCCCCGTAGGTGGGGCTTTGTCTCCCCTAAATGCGGGGTTTTAGTCTCCCTCCGAAGGCGGGATTTTTATCAGTTTTTATCAATATGTAACTAAGAACAATATTAGTCAATAGATAATTCTTTTTAAACAAATCCTTTTTTAAATTATTTGCCAAAAAAACAGGGATTGCCCCAATGCGCAGCAAAGGATTTTCTATATTGAAAATGAAATATGTTTGTTTTATAGTCTATTTTAGATGAAAAAAATTGAAACAGGCAAATTATTAATAGTAAAAAATATTGCTGCCAACCTTGCTTATCTTAAAATCAAAATTGAGGGAAATGGAGAAAATTATGCTCCTGGCAATTTTGTAACAATTCTTCCCCCTATTTCTTCGGGCAGATATTTAAGAAGGCCTTTTTCTGTAGCAGGAAATTCAGATGGATCTATCGAGCTTATTATAAAAAACATAGGGTCTGTTACAGAAAGTCTGATTTCCCTTACAGAAGGAACAGAGCTTGAATTATTGGGACCTCTTGGCAACAGCTACCAAATTCCTGAGAATATAAAAAAGCTCTGGATGATTGGCGGCGGAACCGGAATAGCATCGATACTTTTTTTAAACTCCCTGCGCTCAGGCAATAGCGCATATATGGATAAAGTATTATGGGCAGGAAAAACAAAAGAAGCGCTCCCTTCTATGGAGTTGTTTACGCCGCAATCAGAGATATTCAGAAAAAACATAGCTATTGCAACTGATGATGGTTCTGCGGGAGAAAAAGGGAGAGCTCCGGAGATCCTGATGCAATGGCTTGAAAAAGAGAACAATCCTGATGGCATTGTTTCATGCGGACCGCGAGAAATGATGAAGGAAATAAATAAAATAGCAGACAAGAGAGGTATTCCTGCATGGCTTTCCATGGAGGAATTTGTGGCATGCGGTTCAGGAGCATGTGCAGGATGTGTTGTTCCAAGCCCTTATGGAAGCAGATGTTCCTCAAGCTTTCTTAAAGTTTGTACCGATGGGCCTGTTTTTAAAAGCAGCGAGGTAATTCTTTGACAGAGCCTAAAAAGGAAATTAAAGCGCAGCTTTACACAAGAATTGGCAATCTCATGCTCGACAACCCCTTCATAGCTGCAAGCGGTACTTGCGGCTATGGCACAGAGTATTCAGATATAGTGCCTCCAGAAAAATGGGGGGCAATGGTTTTAAAAACAATAACAGTAAAACAGAGAGATGGAAATAAACCTCCAAGATGCTGTGAGACAGATTCTGGAATGTTAAATTCAATTGGGCTTGCAAATTGCGGCATAGCGCAGTTTTTAAAAGAAAAGCTTCCTGATTTTATAAAAAAATTCCCCAATGCAAAACCTGTTGTCAGTATAGCTGGGGAAACCACAGAGGAGTTTGTCCTTTTAGCAGGAAAACTTGCAGAACACAAGGGAATAAGCGCAATAGAACTTAACTTTTCATGCCCTAATGTTTCAAAAGGGGGGATCCATTTTGGAGCAGACACTTCCTCTAGCCAGGAAGCTGTTAAGGAATGCAGGAAAACCACGCAGATCCCTCTTTGGGTAAAGATAAGCCCTGCAGCACCAGACCCTGTAAAGATAGCATCGATCTGTATGGAATCAGGAGCAGATGCAATTGTTGCCTCCAATACTGTTCCTGGAATGGTTATAGATATATGGAAAGAAAAACCTGTTCTTGGAAATACCACAGGAGGGCTTTCTGGCCCTGCAATTTTTCCAATATCACTTAGGGTTGCTTATCTTATTGCAAAATCAATTCCGGGAATTACACTTATAGGGTGCGGTGGAGTCAGCAACGCTGAAAAAGCAATACAATTTATTCTTGCAGGATGCAGCGCTGTTGAAATTGGTACAGCGGTTTTCAGATCTCCGGATATCCTTTATAAATTTATGGAAGAAATAAAATCATATATGGAAAAAATGGGGTATAGCAAAATTAGTGATTTTAAAGGAAAGGCTTTGTAGATTGCTCTTAGCTCTTCAAGATCCTTTGCGCACCATAAGCACACTCAGTTTGGCTGTGTAAAGAGTTCAACAGGGACATTACTCCCTGCGCTGGCTTTCACCAGCATGGTTACTGTTTTTTATAAATCATATTATCTTTAAAAAATAGCAGTTTACCAGACTCTGCTTTAAACAAATAATAAGTATCATCCATTTTAATATATTTATCTTTAAGCTCAAAAGGAACAACAGTTGTATCTTGCAACTTCTCATCTTCATACACTGTTGTAGTTACTGTATTGTTATTGTCAAATAATAATTCCACTGTCATTCCGTCATCTTTTTTTGCAGACCATTTTCCAATCAACATATCTTTTGTAAAAAGAGGTGATTCTTTTTTTCTTTTAAGCATGATCATATCAGATCCGCCTAAAAGTAATAATCTATTATCGATCAACAGATAATTATAAATGTCATTATCAATAACTATCAAATCCCCAATTATTCCAAAATTGACTTTTTCTTCTTCAAATATATCAGAATCATCATCACAACTATTTTGATAAATTCTGGCTGTTACAGTATCTTTTTCAAAAGTCATTTCCAGAAGTTCATCATATACTATAGTTTCCCATTTTCCTAAAATATTTTTTTCTTCGGAATATACTCCAAAAATCAAAATTGTAAAAAGAATAATTATCAATAATTGTTTTCTCATATTTTTCACCTTTCAGATGTTATAGCCCCTCTGCGAGCATAACTGCTTTGCACTAAAGCAAAGGAGTATGCCACGCAATCCGATAAAAAAGATAAGCTATATTTTACCAAAAATAACAGATGAATTATGTCCACCAAAACCAAATGAGTTTGAGAGAACAATTTTTATATCTTTTTCAACAACATCTGTATTGATGGATTTAAGTTTTATTTCAGGATCAAGGTTAAATAAATTTATATTTGCAGGAATTTTTCCGTTCTTAATTGCCATTATGGAAATTATCCCTTCAACTGCTGCAGCAGCTCCCAATAAATGTCCATGTATTGATTTTGTGCTGCCAATACAAACATTATCTTCACCTTTTGTCAAAAGTTTTAAAATCGCTTTAGACTCTGCAATATCGCCAACAGGTGTTGATGTTCCATGAGCATTTATATAATCAATTTTTCCTACATCAATATTTCCCATCTCAACAGCCATTTTCATTGAAGCATAAGCACCATTGCCTTCAGGGTCTGGTGCAACAAGGTCATAAGAATCTGCGCTTAATCCTGTTGAGAGAAGTTCGCAAAATATATTTGCTCCTCTCTTTTTTGCATGTTCATAATCTTCAAGACACAGTATTCCGCTCCCCTCTCCCATAACAAATCCATCTCTATCTTTATCAAAAGGACGGGATGCTGTTTCCGGTGAATCGTTTCTTGTAGAGAGAGCATGCATATTTGCAAAACCACCTAAAGCAAGTTCTGTCATTGTAGCTTCTGTAGCGCCGGCAAACATGACATCTGCCATTCCTGCTTTTATCATAAGACTTGATGTAATAAATGCATGGTTTGCAGAAGCGCATGCTGTTTGAACACTTAAGTTAGGTCCTTTTAATCCATAGATCATGCTTAAATAACCTGAAGCAATATTTCCTATTGATAATGGAATATAAAAAGGGCTTATTCTTCTTGGTCCTTTTGTTGCAAGTGCAACAGAGTTTTCAAACTGGGTGCTAAGTCCACCAATACCTGTTCCCACCATTACCCCTATTCTGTAAGGGTCATCAATTTTAACCCCTGATGATTCCCATGCTTCTTTCATAGCTGCGATAGCATAGTGGCAAAATGGATCCATTCTTTTCGCTATTTTAAGCTGATCCTCTGTACAATATTGTTTATAATCAAAATCTTTTATTTCTGCGGCAATCTGGCAAGGCAAATTGGAAGTATCAAATCTAGTAATTTTACCAATAACAGATCTCTTTTCAAGAACCTTACTCCATGTATCAGCAACATTTTTTCCAAGAGGATTTACAGTTCCCATTCCTGTAATAACAACTCTTTTTCCCATATATAACACCTTCCTTTTATATATTTTCTGCACGAAAAATTATCACAATATAAATAATATATCTTTCGATTTTATCCATTTTTTTTGTGCAATTGTCTGATTTAAATATTTATGAAATAATATATTTATATGAAACTTTTATTTTTTATCAGAAATATTAAAATAAATGAGAAAGACAGGACAAATATAACAAAACATTCTCATGAATTCCATGAATTACTATTTTGTACTGAAAGCAATTCAGGAAAAATCAAGGTAGGCGATTTGTTGTTTTATCCGGCAGGGCAGAAACATGCCATAAGCTATGAAACAGGAAAATCGATTTTTTTTTATCAGCTCTATTTTTCGGAAGAGCTCTTTTCCACTTCTGTTAATATTGAAAAAGAAGCTCTTTTTATTCTTGGACAGCTAAAACTCTATGTCAAAAAAAGGAATCAGGAGATACATCTTTCAAGGATCGGATGCGAAAGAATAAGCAAACTTTTTGAAAATATGCGCTGGGAATTTACAAAAAGATACAGGGGTTATTCCTGGACAATCAGATTTAAGCTTATTGAACTTTTGGTAACAGTTATTAGAGACAGAGAATTTAAACTTCCGATCAGGGGAGAAATGGGCAAACCCTTTTCAAACAGCCACATTCAGGATGTACTTATATATCTTGAAACTGATTATATGAATGAAATTACCATATATAATATATTGCAGTTTTGCCCATTGAGCAGGAGCCACTTTCATGCTTTATTCAAACAGGAAACAGGAAAAACATTTATTGAATATTTAAATAACTTGCGGTGCGAAAAAGCTGCAGAACTTCTTATTACTACAAATGATACGGTTCTTGATATTGCCCTTAAATCCGGATTCAATAATTTCAGCCATTTTTGCCACACCTTTAAACAGATAAAAGGAATATCCCCAAAGAAGTACAAGCGAAGCTGCATCCCGGAGCTTTAAGTACAGGTTTATCGGTCAACGAGCGAGGGTCGCGGATGAGTTTACTCATACATGATTGAGCGAGGCAGACCGACAAAACTGGTCTGCGTAGCAGATCAGTTTTACTTTCGTTCCATAGCATCATCCGGGATAAGCGAAGCTGTATCCAGGAGATTTAAGCACAGATTTGCTTTTGTTCTATAGAGTCATCCGGGACAAGAAAAGTGTATTGCCCCAACTTGCTTCAGGGAATTAGGTGTGGTATGTTATCTAAAATGGTATTAACGAGCAATGTAAACCTGTTTTACCTTGGTTTTTTTGGCATGTTTCGCTTGGAAATGTATGAATAAATTCATCCATTTCATTCTCTCGTTGACCGATAAAATTAGTATAAAACTGTTGTATTGTTTTTTTGTTTTGTGGAGAATTTTATAAATGGATTTGCAAGTCTTAAGGCAAAAATTAATAAATATATTTTCAAAAATAAGTAAAAGAAAAAACTGGAAAATCTATACTGTTTTATTTATTTTTACTTTTTTTATATTCCTGATAATAACAACACAGTATGCTGAAAGCCGCCAGAATTCTATCTATGGAAAAAATAACGCTTATGATATCTCTCTGCCAGAATACAACAGATATGAAAAAGAGATCGTAATAAAGCAGGGAGAAACAATTGCTTCAATTCTTTATGATATGGGAGTCCCAAATAGCTATTCAAAAGCAATAATAGAAAGTCTTTCCCCTTTTTATAATCTTAAAAAACTTCAGCCAGGCAAAAAAATAAAATTCATTATTTTTAAAGAAGGAGAACAGGCAACTCCATTTATAGAACTTCTTAAAATCGAAAAATCACCAGGCATAGAAGCAAGAGTATGTTATAAAGATGGTTCATATGAAACAAAACTGGTTGAAGTAAAAACAATTCCTATCTACTTTGCAAAACATGGAATTATAGAAAATACTCTTTATAGTGATGCTCTAAAAGCAGGTATCCCTGATTCTGCTATTATGGAAATGTTTCAGCTTTTTTCATTTGATGTTGATTTTCAGAGAGATATATATAGAGGCAACAAGTTTAAAATGTTTTTTAAAAATATAATCAATCTGGATGGAGAAACTGTTTCAAAAGGCGATATTATTTTTGCAGAACTGGAGACTGCATGGAAAACCCATAAAATTTACTCTTTTACTGGCGATGATGGGAAAACAGATTATTTTAATGAAGAAGGACTTAGTATAAGGAAGACACTGCTTAAAACCCCAATCTATGGAGCAAGAATATCATCAGGATATGGCAACAGATCTCATCCAATTGAAGGCTACAACCATATGCACAGAGGACTTGATTTTGCAGCACCAAAAAATACCCCAATAATTGCATCTGGATCAGGCACTGTAGAACTCGCAGGATGGAATGGAGGATATGGAAATTGTATTATTATCCGTCATGCAAATGAATATAAAACACTTTATGCACACATGAATAGCTATGCAAATGGGGTTAGAAAAGGGAAGTATGTAAAACAGGGCGAAATAATAGGTTATGTAGGGACAACAGGTATTTCTACAGGAAACCATCTTCATTATGAGATCATTTTTAGAGGACAACAGATAAATCCTTCAACAATCAGAACACCTTCTGAAAAAAAGCTATCAAAAGAAGAACTTAGCCGTTTTTTTATAGAAGCAAAGAAAATTGATGAAGAATATGAAAATGCCATTAAAAAACTCTAAGCTGATTTTTGCCACTGATAGATTTACAGAATGATAAGTTAACCTGCAGGGTATACTGTTCAAAATCAATAAATTAAGATACTATACTTAAGTCATATTAAAAAATGAGGTTAGATTAATGGATTTCTGGGCAAAAAAAATTATTGGTCTTTTGTTGCTTACATTTGGAATAGTTATGTTTCTTGTTGAATATAAGGCGCTTCCACACAGGCCAAAAAATCCCCAAAAATGGGATGAACTTCATGCAAAATATTACAGACAAATAAAACTTTCAGGGAGAGTATCTCTCCTTTTAGGTTTGACTTTTATTTTAACAGGTGGATCTCTCTAAGATTCTTTTTTAATTAAGATAAATAATTTAATAACTATTATTCTTTTATTGGATATCCCTGCGCAAGTTCATCACTATAAGAAATACGTATATTTGTAACTTTTCCCTCAAAATATAGTGGCTTTCCTGCAAGCGGATAGTTTGCATCTACCTTTACCTTGTCTCCATTTACTTCAACAACTGTAAGTATATAGATAACATCCTTGATAGTTACCTCGAACTCCATTCCAGGTTCGATCTTTGAATTTTTATCATCTTTAAAATTTTCCAGAGGAAGGTCAAAAACCATTTTTTCATCTCTTAGGCCATACCCTTTTTCCGGTGGTATAGATACGGAAAAAGAATCTCCGACCTTTTTACCTTCCAAAACCTCTTCAAGCCCCTCTACAATATTTTTAAAACCATGAAGATATGTAAGTTTGCCATTTTTTTCGCTTGAGTCAATAATTTCGCCTTTTTCGTTTTTTAAAACATATTCGATTGTCACAACCATTTTTCTTGTTACCTGCAATTTATACCTCCATACAATGTGGGCTCTATCCTGCCAGCCTGTTAATTTGCAAAAATATTTTATTGAAATAAATTAAGTAAGGTATATTATTAAATATATTTTTCATATTCAATTGGAATAGAGCTATTTTTTGATTTTTCCTAAGGATAATTGGAATTTATCAGCAATCATACCCGGAGGTTGCTCATAATCAGGTAGATTACGGGATGCACATATTGGTTTTAACATGAATGGATCATATGTGGAATAAAAAATAGCTAAAAAGGAAAAACAGATGTCGAAATATTTTATAGGTATTGATATAGGTGGTACAAACACAAAAATCGGGATTGTTTCTGATAAAGGAAAAATAATTGAAAAAAGAAACATTGCAACATGGGATTTTCCAATCCCCCATTTATTTATAGAAGAATTAGAAAAAGCAATCAAAGATATATCACAGAAAAATAAAATAAAAATTACGGATATTGCGGGTATAGGTATAGGAGCTCCAAATGCAAATATGCATACATGCTCAATTGAAGCTCCTCCAAATCTTCCATGGAAAAATGGAATAAATTTAAAAGAGAGGCTTGATGATATTGCACCGGTTTGTGTTACAAATGATGCAAATGCAGCAGCTATTGGAGAAAAACTTTTTGGCTGCGCAAAATCTCTCACAGATTTTATTGTAGTTACACTGGGAACAGGAATCGGCGGTGGAATATTTTGTGATTCAAAACTCTTTAATGGGAAACATGGTTTTGCAGGAGAGATTGGGCATATAGTTGTTGAGCAAGGCGGAAGAAGTTGCAACTGCGGCAGAAAAGGG
>WRCW01000040.1 GCA_009783755.1 Spirochaetaceae bacterium | reverse complement strand
TAGGAAATTATATTTTATAATGAGATAAGAGGTATTTTTAATGAGTTTGGAAAAGAAATTGAGAAATATTGGCATAAGCGCTCATATTGACTCGGGAAAAACAACACTATCTGAGAGAATATTGTTTTACTGCAATAAAATACATGCTATCCACGAAGTAAGAGGAAAAGATGGAGTGGGAGCTACAATGGACTCTATGGAACTTGAGAGAGAGCGTGGTATTACTATTGCCTCTGCTGCAACAAGTGTTGAGTGGAAAGGGACTCCTATAAATCTTATAGATACTCCTGGGCATGTTGACTTTACAGTTGAAGTTGAAAGATCATTGCGAGTTCTTGACGGAGCTATTCTTGTACTCTGCTCTGTAGGGGGTGTGCAGTCACAATCAATTACTGTTGACAGACAGTTAAAAAGATACAATGTACCAAGACTTGCATTTATAAACAAATGTGATAGAACAGGCGCAAATCCATATAGGGTAAAAGACCAGCTTATTGAAAAGCTTGGACTTAATGCTGTTTTGACACAGATACCAATAGGTCTTGAAGATAAGCATACAGGGGTTATTGACCTTGTAAAAATGAAAGCAATCTACTTTGAAGGGCATGAAGGGGTTGAAGTTGCTGAAAAAGATATTCCCTCTGAGCTTAAGCAAGAAGCAGAGAAAATGAGGGAACGGCTTATTGATACAATTTCAATGCTTTCAGATGAGCTTGCAGAATTGTTTCTTGAAGGAAAAGAAATTCCCGAAGAACTAATTCACAATGTGATCCGGAAAGGTGTTCTTTCAAGAGAACTTGTTCCTGTTTTTATGGGTTCTGCATATAAAAATAAAGGTGTGCAACTTTTACTTGATGCAGTAGTAAAATATCTTCCTACACCAATAGATGTTGATAACTTTGCTCTTGATCTTGATGATAATGAAAAAGAAATTACATTAAAATCAGACCCAGCACTTCCTCCTGTAATTCTTGCATTTAAACTTGAAGATGGGCAGTATGGCCAGCTTACTTACATAAGAATATACCAGGGCGCAATTAAAAAAGGTGATGAGCTTTATAACACCAGGACAAGAAGAAAATTCAAAGTAGGAAGACTTATAAGAATGCACGCAAGCAATATGGAAGATATTAGCGAAGCTGATTGCGGCGATATTGTTGCTCTATTTGGAATTGATTGTGCATCAGGAGATACATTTGTAAAACCAGGCCTTAACTTTTCTCTTACATCTATGTATGTTCCGGAGCCGGTTATTTCACTGGCAGTTGAACCTATTGATAAAAAAGCAGCAGACAATATGTCAAAAGCCCTCAATAGATTCACAAAAGAAGATCCTACTTTCCGATCGTATGTTGATGAAGAATCGAATCAGACAATTATTCAGGGAATGGGAGAGCTTCACCTTGATGTTTATGTTGAGAGAATGAAAAGAGAATACAAGGCAGAAGTTAAAACAGGGGCTCCTCAGGTTGCATATAGGGAAACTATTTCGAAAAAATCTGAATTTGATTATACACATAAAAAACAGACTGGTGGTGCAGGGCAGTATGGTAAAATAGTTGGTTTTATGGAACCAATGTCTGAAGGAATATATAAATTTGTAAATGAGGTAAAGGGTGGAAAAATTCCTACAGAATATATTCCTGCCTGCGATAAAGGATTTCAGACAGCTGTTAAAAAAGGAACTCTTATTGGATTCCCAATCGTTGGTGTCAAAGTTACAATCAATGATGGACAATCCCACTCAGTCGACTCTTCTGATATGGCATTCCAGCAAGCAGCTATTGGGGCTTTCAGGCAAGCTTATCTAAAAGCAGGTCCTGAGATACTTGAGCCTGTAATGAAGGTTGCTGTTGATGGTCCAACAGAATTTCAGGGAAGTATTTTTGGAAGTATTAATCAAAGAAGAGGCATAATTGTAAGCTCTGTTGAAGATGGGAAAAACTCGCATGTTGAAGCAGAGGTTCCTCTTTCAGAAATGTTTGGGTATTCGACAGTGCTTAGATCTCTTACACAGGGGAAGGCTGAATTTACAATGGAATTTCTTAAATACGGCAGGGTGCCAAAAAATATTTCAGAAGAACTAATGAAAGCGTTTCAGGAAAAAAAATAATATTTAAACTAGGAGAGCATTAAAATGATTAAAGGAGAACTAGTAAAAGGTAACCCACTTAGAACTCTTGAAAGATTTCTTGATGGGGGTCTTGGCAAAGGAAATATTGGAGTAATTGCTTCAAAGAAAGGTATCGGGAAAACAGCGTTTCTGGTACACATTGCAACAGACAAGTTATGTAATGATAATCCGGTCATTCATGTTTCTTTTTCCAAAAGAACAGATCATATTATTAGCTGGTATGATGATATTTTTAATGAAATATCAAAAAGAAAAAATCTGCAGAATACAAATGAAATATATGAAGAAATTATACGAAAAAGAGTCATCATGAATTTTAATCAGCAGGATGTTGATGTCCCCAGAATACTTTCAAGTCTTGATGCAATGATCACAAGCGGAAATTTTAAAGCAGATACTATTATTATTGATGGTTTAAGTGTAAAGGAAGCAGGTGAAGAAGGGTTAAAGACAATAAAAGAGTTTGCAAAAAAAGTTGGGGTTGAGATATGGATAAGTGCATCTCTTAAAATGGAAGATCCTGTATTTAATGATAAAGGTATGCCTTTTGAGCTTGAAAATGTTGTAGATGCCATAGATGTTTTACTTACTCTTCAATATGATAATCAAAAAATCAGAATGGATATTGTAAAAGATCGTGATAGTCTTGGGCAGGTGAGTAGCCAACTTTATCTTGATCCAAAAACACTTCTTATAGCAGAAGGGTGATAATCCTTTCTTTGATAAATATTTAACATTGAAACCACCTTTCCAAATGAGAGGTGGTTTTTTTATTAAACCTTATTTGAATTCTTAAAAGTATTTATGAGTTGGCTTGTGGCAAGATGGTCTATGATCGCAATAATAAAACAGATGAGAAAGCTTCTATTGCGTTGCCTTCTCCGGTGGAGTCGCAATTTTCCTTTGTTTTTGCTTTTATAGAAACATTGTTTATATCAGTATGAAGAATAGCTGAAATATTTTTTCTCATAGAATCTATATGGCTGCTAAGCTTTGGTTTTTCAAGAATAACTGTTGCATCAATATTGCCGATTAAATATCCTTTGTTTTGGATAATTTTAAATGTTTTTTCAAGAAGAAGAGCACTGTCAATATTTTTATAAGCTTCATCAGAAGGAGGGAAGTGTTTTCCAATATCTCCTTCAGCAATGGCACCCAGAAGAGAATCTATAATTGCATGATAAAGAACATCTCCGTCAGAGTGAGCCACTTCCCCTTTATTGTATGGAACTATAACTCCTCCAATTATCAGCTTTTTCCCTTCTGCAAGGCGGTGGATATCGTATCCATGCCCTATTCTTATATTACTCATATTTCATCTCTGCCTTTGGTAAAATATTTTATATCATCAAGATAGGTGATCTTTAGATTTTCCCTTGAGCCTTCAACAATATAAATATTTTTTCCAGATAGAGAATATATTTCTGTATCATCTGTAAAATGTTTTTTTATATCTTTAGCTTTTATATGACACTCAAGTATATCGGAAAATTTAAAACCCTGTGGGGTCTGAATTGCCATAAGAGATTGTCTCTGAGGATGTTCTTTTATAAAATTATTTTCCACTGTTTTTATTGAATCTATAACAGGGATCAATGGAGCGCATGCACCATGTTTAAGGGTTTCGCAAATAACATTTTTAATTATATCTTCTGTTATAAAAGGTCTTGCTCCATCATGGATCAATACAATTTCAGGATCAAGATGCTTCATTGCCATTAATCCGGAAAGAACAGACTCTTGCCTTGTTTTTCCGCCTGGAGCAAATTCAATAACATTATATTTACTTATTTCTCCGAGGCAGTTGCGGAATTCATTTTCATATTCCTGCTGACAAGTAATCAATATTGTTTTAAAAAGTCCGGTTTTTACAAATGGAAGAACAGTATGATAAATTACTGCTTTTTCATCTATTTTTATAAGTTCTTTTTTTGTTCCGCCTATTCTGCGGCTTTCTCCGGCAGCAGTTATAAGCGCAATATAGTTTTTCTGCATTAGCTCTGTTCGATTTCAAGCCTGCTAAAAATAAGATGCTCGCTTTCGCTTTTAGATTTATTAAGTGAATGAGATATTTCATCTATAAGCAGCCTGATTGCACTATCAAATATTTTTCTTTCAAGTATTGGAAGCTCTTTTTGTTTGCTTCTGTGATAAAGGGATCTTACGACTTTTGCTATGTCGCCTATGGTCCCTTTTTTAAGGAGATCAAGATTGATTTGATACCGTAATTTCCAGTCTGTTGTAAGAGGTTCATCTTTTTCAGATATTATTTTTAAAGCTTTTTCTGATTCTTTTTTTCCTACAATTTTTCTGATCCCAACCGCAACAGCTTTATCTGTTGGAACCATGATTGTCATATCAGATACTTCAAAATAAATAATATAATAGGGAATTTCTTTATTCTTAAAAACTTTCTTTTCTATTGATTTTATCTGACCTACACCCTGTATTGGATATACAATAAATTGACTGGATTTAAACTCAGTATTGAGTTCAGAAATATCTGAATTTTTACGCATTAACATATTATACAATGAAAATTGATTTAAGTCAAAGGGAGTAATTGCATGATTAAAAATCTAATAAAAAATGTGGGAGGGAGTTAATTTCGATTATAATCAAAATTATTATAATTTATACGGCTCTTAGGGGGTATTAACGGAGGTATTAACAAAAAAACCAGGGCTTATTAGCCCTGGTTTTTTAATTCCTTATTTCTAAGGATATCTACATTTTAAAAACCTGCAGGATTTAATACTACAATTTTACCTGTCGAAGTACCCACAACAATTTTACCTTCAGCAAGAGTAGGCACAGTTGTTATAGTCCCATCGTTTACTCTTATTGTTCTTAAAGTTTTTCCTGTTGCTACTTCTGCTTCAATAAGGCTTCCACCAATATTGCCGTAATAGAGTTTTCCATCGATCAAAGCTGGTGCACAAGTTGATTCAGTTGGTGCAAAAGCTTCTTTGCCGGTCTGCATATTGAATGAGAAAATCTTGCTTCCTGTATAAGCAAAAAGGTTTCCATTGTCATAAACCAGGTCTGTAAATACATTTGGTTTTGAATCATTTATTTTTGATTCCCAAAGCACTTTTTTGTTAATAAAATCTATGGCTACCACTGTTCCATTTCTATCTGCAAAATATCCTGCATCTCCTGATATAGCTATATTTAAAGCTATGGGCTGAACAGCTGAAGTTTTTATTGATGCATCAATAGTTTTTGAAGTAGGATTGATCATCCTTACATTACCTTCTATATCAGCTATTACAATAGTATTTTTCCATATTGCAGGTGTCATGCCTGTTTCTACAGGTAAATTTACTATTTCTTCTTTTGCACCTTTCATGAGTGAACTTATAAGAAGTGAATTATTTCTTGGATATATAAAGTTGTTATTATAAGGAACTACTCTTCTTCCAAACATATGTGTTGAATTTGTATCCAATGCAACCAGATTATTTATATTACCTGTAGCTGTATCCATAACAAGCATCTCTTTAGTGCCTGTAAATATAACAGTGTTTCCGGCTGTAACAAGATAAGAATTTCCGTTTGGACTATTTGCAGTAGTTTTTTTCCATTCGCTTTTCCCTTCAAGTGTTGATGAATAGATCGCTCCAGATGAATCTGCTGCAAATATTCTTCCATTTGAATAAGTAACTTTATTGATTATTTTATTGCTAAAAGGAGAAAGAACAATATCAATAGGTTTCTTATCAAGAGTCAAGCTAAATGATTCTGGAGTATTTTCTCTAACATCAATAGTTGCTGTTTTTGTCGCATATCCATTTCTGCTTGCGCTAACAGTAACTTTTGTTCCCTGCTTAATGGTTTCAGTATGTTTTCCTTTTCCAACAGCTCTGTTATTTATGTAGATCTGGCTGTCGTTTGGCACTGCTGTAAAAATTATTGTTTTCTCAGGATCCGGTATCTTATCAAGCAATATCTCAATAACAGATGGTGTATTTGCATCGATTTTAACATTAACTGTTTTTGAAGTATAACCAGCTGTCTGGGCTGTAAAAACAATATTTGCGCCCATATCAAAAGAATTGGTATAAGAGCCTTTGCCAACTGTCTTGTTATCTATAACTATATCTGCATTAGCCGGGAGTGTTTTTACAGAAATTTCTTTGGTTCTTTCTACTGGAACTGGTTTTGCATTAGGATCTGGCACAAGTTCGATTTTATATGCTTTTGAGGTAGCATTAGTTACACTGAATTCAAATGTATAAGGTATGTACCCATCTCTTGAGATATTAAAACTAACTTTTGAATCCTCAACGTAGCAGCCTGCGTAAGAATTAAACCCTGCGAATTTGCCGTTTAATTCAATGGCAGCTCCTTCTGTTAAAGACTCAACAGATATTTTGTAGATTTTAGGCATATTTCCCTGTAGGTCTACATTAAGATCAAGCATTTGCATCTGATCTATTTGTGCAAGATTTTTTGCACTTTCTTCAGATAATGCTTTTGGTTGTCCAACACTTGTATTAACAACTTTCTGCTGTTCTGATATAGCTGCATTAAGTTGATTAATTGATGCCTGGCTGACAGTTGCACTTTTTTCTTTCTCTATTGCAGTGACTGCAACTTCAACATTATTAGCAACTTTTTTTGTATTAGCTACAACTTTATCATCTATCACAATTTCCTGATTTGCTTTAACAACAGGCGCTTGCCTCTCAATCTTGTCGATCAATTCAACAGCATTGCCTTTTCCTGCAACTCTTGACCTAAGGTTGTCAACATCAACTGATCTCGGAAGTACGGTAACTGCCCCTTCTTTTACGCTAAGTCTTGTGTCTCTTCCATTTTCTGCTAAAACAATAAATTCTGTTCCCCTGACACCGCAGACAGCAGTTTGTGTTTTAACTCTAAAACTTTCTTCAGAAGTAAGTTTCTGTACTTTGCAGAGGACAGTTCCAATTTTCATATCAAGATTGACATTGGCTTCCCCTGTCCTTGTATTGATAACAGCAAGATCTATTTCGGAATTTTCCTGTATTTTTATAACTGCTCTATTTGTAAATTGAATTTCACAATATGAATCCGAACCTACTTTTACCAGATTATTACTTCCTTTTATGATGTCTCCGATTACGGCTTCATACCATTTGCCATCTTCTCTGATTGAAACATCTCCGGAAATGAAAATAATTATTCCTTCATCATTATCAGGGATGCTGACTGAAGTTAAATCTTCTACTGATTTTATAACTTCACTAACTTTTAATGATGACACATCCTCTTTTGGTTTTGTCTGAACTGCTGCTGTTTGAGATTTACTACATGATAATATGGTCAGTAATAAAATACTTAGAATAGCAGTACAAGCAAAAATCTTTAAAACAGATTTTTTCATATAAATTTCTCCTATATTTATAGTAGAATTGATAAATTACCTAATAACTCTTTATATTGTTAGGTAAAACTTCCTAATAGTAATTATGCCCATTATTTTTTAATAATGGGCGAATATATTTTTAGTATCCTCTATATTATAACCCATGGTAGCTACTTTTTCAACAACAAGATAGATATTCTTATCTATCGATATATCCATAGCTTTTATTGATTCAATTATTTGAGGTTTTTTGGCTGCTCCCACAAGAATCCCTGCAAGCCAGGGCTTTGTTTTAGCCCAGTTTATTAAAATTTGAGGAATCGTATATCCTGATGATAAAACGATATTATTAAGGGAATTTATCATTTTTTTTACAATTTCTATGTTTTCTTTTGCTAAAAATACAAGATTTTTACGCCCTGAGTTTAAGATATTGCTGTCAGTTTCAATATCTTTTTTAAAAATTATTCCCTGAGCATAAAAACTATATGCAATTATATGGATTTTGTTTGAAATACAGAAAGGGATAAGATCTTTTTCCCTGTGCTGCCATAGAAAATTGTAACCTGTCTGGCAAAATTCTATTTTTCCTGCCTGAAGAGCAGTTTCAAGCTCTTCTGTTGAGAAGTTACTTACCCCTATGCTTTTTATTATCCCCAAATTTCTTGCTTTTTCCAAAGTTTCAGCAGCAAATCGTATATCATATTTTTTATCAGGCCAGTGAAGATAGAGAATATCTATATAATCTGTGCAAAGTCTTTTAAGGCTTGTATTTATTTTTTTTAATATATCATCACTATTATTTGAAGTTGGTATTATTTTAGTTGCGAGGATTACTTTATCCCTTACTTTTTTTAACCTTTGCCCAATAGTCTGCTCTGAGATTCCAAACCCGTAGGCTTGAGCAGTATCAAAATGGGTAATGCCATTAGAAACAGCAAAATCTATGATTTTAAGGGAGTCGGTTCTTTTTTGGCCATTCCAATAGTTCTTTCCCGGATTATTTTCTGATCCAGATGGGTTTTCCTGTTCTCCAAATCTCCAGCAGCCAAGTCCAAGAAAACTTAATTTTTTATTATTGATAGTTTCTGTAAAATACAAATTTAAACCCGGATATTAGTTCGCAGATTTTTCCATTCCCTTTTCAAGCGATTTTAACTGGCTATATTCTTCCTTGTCAGCAATATATTCATGAGCTTGCTGTCTGGATTTTATAATAGCATTTTTTACAGCATTTACTTCAACAATGGAACCTTTTATCTGGGTTGAGGCTTGTTTCTGTTTTTTAGCTTCATTCTTTGTATATTTATCAATTCCTTCTACCTGCTGAATAAAAGACCTGAGTTTTTTATTATAATCATCAATAAATGAAATAAGATATTTTTCTTTTTCTTCCAAAGAGCCAAAAGCAGAAAAATCTGATTTTATTTTTTCGCTGTTAAGGCTGGAAAGCAGAGCCTGATATTTTTGCATTATTGTGCTGGTATCAAGCCTTTCCATTTTTTTTATTCCTGAATCATCAATATACTCTATATCAATAATTTTTCTCTGCCTCTTGTTGCCGCCTAAAGTTTTTTGAAGCCATCTCATAAATGCAGACCCTTGAGGTTGTGAAAGTATTGTAAAATTACTTTCCAATTTGCCAATTACTGCTTTGACATGACCAAATACAGAGCAGGTTGTAAGAGCTGCATTTAAAAGCATATTTATTGAAGGCTGTTTTTTTACTATGGCTTTTTCTTTCTTTTGCTGCAGTTCATGTTTAAAAGAAGAGAGTTTTGCCATAAGGGTATTTTTTACAATAAATGCATCAGATGAAAATTCTTCATTTATTATCTCTCCGATAAGTTCAGGAAGAAAAGGCTGGTCAACAAGCGATTCTGTAAATTTTTTCTTTATAACAGGCAAGGTATTTTCTGCTGAATGAGTAGAAGCATATTTATTTATGTTTGGATTTTCAATGATTTTTTGTCTAACAAGCAGTTTATATGATTCATTATGTAAATCCCTTACCATATCCAGGTTTGAAAACAATAATTTTTTTGTAGAACTCATTTGGGTAGCAGAAGTGTTTATCATAGATATTGCAATCTGGTCAGACCCTTGTCTTATTTTACGCAACATTCCTGCAGTTAATCTTGTTATTAAATTTTCCGAAGTTTCAGATACAAGATCCCAATCAATATAAGAGAGAAGATTTTTAAGCAATTTTATTCTTTTGTTTGAAAGATAATCGCATGTGAACACAAAATAGTTGTATACATATTCAAGCTGAGTATTATAAAAAGAGAATCTTATTCCAAGCTCTGTCTCTTTATCAGATTCTGAAAAAGGAGTTGCTGATGGCATTGATATTTCTGTTATTTTATATTCGTGTTTATAAGGATCCTCTCTTATGAGCGCTTTTTTAAGCAATAGCATGAATACTGCATTGAAAGCATGGTAGTATAATTTAAATGACTCTCTGGTCTTTATTAAAAGATCAGAATCAAGATATTGCATTCGCTGTTCAAGGATTGATTTAAGTTCTTCGTTAAATTTCTTGATATTATTCATAATTTTAATATTATGGGAAATATAGTTTATTTTCAAGGAGATTATTTTGGGAGGAATAAAGAGTTTTCAATTTTATAAACTGATTACAGGTGTCCTTACGACTGTTTCTTTTAGAAAAGAAGAGATATTGGAAGCATTGTCAGAAGAATATGGGGAGATCGACTATATAAGCCCTTTTTTGGATTTTATTTATACTGATTATTATAATCTTGAAATGGGGGAAGATATAAAGAGATTTTTTGTCTCATTTAAGAATCTTGTTGACCCTGCATCTCTTGCAGATATAAAAATAGGGACAAACAATCTTGAAAAACAATTTACAGAGATTGACCAAAATGGAATTGAATCAAGAAAAGTAAATTTTGACCCGGGAATCCTGAATTTAAGCAGACTTATTCTTGCTTCAACAAAAGATAATGCGCACAGGATTCCGCTCAGCAAAGGGATATATGGCGAAATTACACTTCTTTTTCAAAAGGGAAAAGCACAGCCCCTTCCCTGGTCATTTATAGATTATCAAAGCGCAGAATATACAGAGATACTTTTTAAAATAAGAGATATTTATAAATCAGATTTAAAGAAAATTTAGCCTTTTTTGAAGTAGTTCTCCTTTCTCCCTGTTTATTAAGATATGTTATTGATTTTTATGCTTCTTATACTTATTGCAGGGTGTGATAATTTTAAAAAATATGAACTGGAAGTTGTAATGCCTCAATTGCCTGATCATGTTAGAAATAGTTTTGGCGATATCAGATTTGACCTTAAATATCCAGGCAGTGCATCCAGTATTAAAACAGCAGGTCCGGGAAGTTCTGTTAATATATATTCATCAGCTCCTGTTTTTCCTGTTGTTGCAACACCATATATTTATTTAGACTCGGAAAACCCAAATGATAAAGAATATATCCCTTTTTATTCTGCCGGAGGAATTTTTCCTGAAAGCGGAAAAGATGGTTCTCTTTTGCTGAAATGGGAAGATGGATTTGCTGCAGAAATAATATATAAAATGGTTAATAACGGTTACAATGTTGAAAGCTTTAATATAGGAAGGTTTAAAAACTATTTAATTGAAAGATCTTTGGGCAATCCATGGATATATGATGAGGAAAATATTATATACGCTCTTTCTTTTAATATTTTTAATGCAAATTTTGTAAAAAAGAAAAACAGCCGCAGAATAGTATTACAACTCCCTTTGGTTTCAGAAAGAAAAGAGTGGGTTCTCTCTAACTTAGCTGATCCAAGAATTTTTGAAAAAAATAATGGAATACTTATCCTTGATGATATACCGGAGCGCAATGTTTTTATTTTATCAAATACAGGAAAAGAGTTTGCAGAACTGTTTATGGACAGCACAGGATGGCATGCTTATTTTTCTAATTCAGAAGATATATTATCTGGGCGTTGGTAATTTTTTCACATCCATTTTTTGTTATTAAATAGTCATTCTCAAGCCTGACTCCCCCTGCTAAAGGGTCATATAATCCAGGCTCAATTGCAACAACCATCCCTTGTTTTAGAATTTGTTTGTTCTCGCTGCTGATTTTAAAAACAGGGTTTTCGTGAACATCAAGCCCTATTCCATGTCCCAGTGAATGTGGCATTGAATAACCATATTGAGCAAAAAAATCTCTGATGTTTTCTGAAACAGCTATTGCAGAGATTCCTGGTTTTAATAATTTCTCTGTTCTGTTTGCAGCTTTGGTTACAAGATCAATAATTTCTTTTTGTTTATCTGTAAGATTTTTTCCAGCAAGTGTTATTGTTACATCTGTTATATAACCCTCATATTTAATGCCAAAATCTATTATTGTTGTGCCTGTATTTGTAACAGGAGAAGAGGAGAAAGCAGGATAGGGGTGTATTGCCCAGCTTCTTTTTGGACCTGCAACAAGTGTTTCAAACCCTGTCCCTTCTGCCCCATTTTCCCGAATGAGTTTTTCAATAAGAAGCGCAATTTCAACTTCAGTAATTTCTCTTGTGTTTATGGATTTTTTTATATACTGTTCAAGTTCATCTATTATTTTATCTGTTATTTTTGCAGCTTCCCTGTAAATCGAAATTTCTTTTTCATCTTTTATTACCCTGTTTTTGCCAAGCATTGAATCTATCCCATTTTTTCTGCAAAGAATAGTTTTATTGGGCATGAGTTTTTTTAGCTCTTTTATTTCAAGCCATGAAGATGATCCGGGAAACTCTATTTTTTCTTTTTGTTGTTTTGGCAAACTGCTTTTAAGATACTTTAAAAATTGAGGAGGCACCTTACCTGAAAAAATCGAAACAACTGCATTTGAAAAAATTCTGTTAAATTCAGTGTATGGGATTATCTCTGTGCAACAAGATTTTTCTTTTGCAAGATTTATATCCCACGGTACAAGGAGAGTTGCCCCTTTTGCAAATATAAAAAGAATTGCATCCTGCGGATGACCAGTGAGGTATCTTATTGAAGAGTTTCTGCTCCCTTCAAAATCTTTTAAAACTGTGGCAAAAATATTGGAAGAAGAAAGTTGTTTAAATATTTTTTCTTGCCGTTCTGCAAAAACATTTTTCATTTTACAACAAAATTTACAAGCTTATCCGGAACAACAATAGATTTGATAACAGTTTTTCCTTCAAGAAGCTTTTTCATTCTTTCATCTGAAACTGCAAGTTTTTCAAGCTCTTCTTTTGCAATCCCTTTTGGAGCGCTTATTTCACTTCTGTTTTTGCTATTTATCTGAATTACGATCGTAACAACATCTTCAATGGTTTTTGCATCATCCCACTGCGGCCATTGCTGCAAAGAAAGCGATGGTTTTTCCCCTGCTTTTTCCCATAATTCTTCTGCAATATGCGGCGCATAAGGGCAAAGCAGTTTTATAAAAGTTTTCCACATTGATATATTTACAGTATCTTCTTTGTAGAGGCTGTTGATAAATATCATCATCTGGCTGATCGCTGTATTAAAATCAAGATTGGATGTATCGTTAGTTACTTTTTTTATTGTTTTATGGAGAAGCTTATCAAGCTCTTCTGATGCAGGAGAATCTGAGAATTGTTTTTCTTCGGTAATTCTCCATACCCTGTCAAGAAATCTGAAAACTCCGGAAATGCCTGTTGTTGACCATGGTTTTGAAACACTTAATGGACCCATAAACATTTCATACATTCGCATTGAATCTGAACCATAATCTGCTATTACATCATCGGGGTTGATTACATTTCCAAGAGACTTGGACATTTTTACTCCCCCTTCGCCTAAAATCATCCCCTGATTAACAAGCCTTTGGAACGGTTCTTTGGTGCTTACAAATCCCATATCATAAAGGACCTTGTGCCAAAACCTTGAATAAAGAAGATGGAGTACTGCGTGTTCTGCTCCTCCTACATAGAGAGCAACAGGCATCCAGTATTTTTCTTTTTCAGGGTCAATCATTTTTTTATCATTATGCGGATCTATAAATCTAAGATAATACCAGCAAGACCCTGCCCACTGGGGCATTGTGTTTGTTTCTCTTTTTGCAGGGGATTTGCAGACCGGGCAGGTTGTGTTTACCCAATCTGTAATTGCAGCAAGTGGGGATTCGCCTGTTCCTGTTGGCGAATAACTTTCAACCTCGGGAAGTGTAAGGGGAAGCTGGTCTTCTCTTAATGGGACAATGCCGCATTTTGGGCAGTGTACTACAGGGATTGGTTCTCCCCAGTATCTTTGCCTTGAGAATATCCAGTCTCTTAATTTATAATTTATAGCTTTTTTACCCTTGCCTGTTTCTGCAAGCCATTTTGTTATTTCACTTACTGCATCAGGTGTTTTCATTCCTGAAAATTTCCCTGAATTAACAGAAAAACCATCTTCCTTGTCGATATATGCTTCTTTAAGATCATATAACGAGCCATCTTTTGAAACTACTTGCCTGATTGGAAGTTTGAATTTTATCGCAAATTCAAAGTCTCTTTCATCATGTGCAGGGACAGCCATTATTGCCCCGGTCCCATAGGTTATTAAAACATAATCGGAAATCCAAACAGGAATTTTTTCATTATTCACAGGATTTATTGCATAACATCCTGTGAAAACTCCTGTCTTTGTTTTTGCAAGATCTGTTCTTTCAAGATCGCTCTTGTGACTTGCCTGTTCTATATATGTATCTACATCTTTTTTCTGCTGAGGTGTTGTGATTTTTGTAACAAGAGGATGTTCG
>WRCW01000039.1 GCA_009783755.1 Spirochaetaceae bacterium | reverse complement strand
TAATAGAAAGACTTATCATCTTGGAATTGATATTGGATCAACTACTGTAAAAATAGCTTTAATTGACCCTACAACAAAGGAAATTATCTACTCTGATTACAGAAGGCATAATGCAGATATTCCAGGAACACTGGTATCGATATTATCTACAATTATGCTTATATATCCTGATATGTATTTTATAACTGCTGTATGTGGAAGCGGCGGTCTCTTCATTTCCAAAAGAATAGGAGCTTTTTTTATACAGGAAGTTGTTGCCAACTCTCTTGTAATAAGAAATTACTATAAAGATGTAAGAGTCTCTATAGAGCTTGGTGGACAGGATGCAAAGGTAATTTTCTTTACACTGGATGAAGAAACAAATCAGCTTATTGCTTCTGATATGCGTATGAATGGAAGTTGCGCAGGAGGCACCGGAGCATTTATTGACCAGGTTGCAGAACTTCTCTCTATTAAAATAGAAGATTTTGGAGAACTTGCTGATCAGGGAGTTAAGGTTTACGATATTTCAGGAAGATGCGGAGTTTTTGCAAAAACAGATATTCAGCCTCTGTTGAATAATGGTGTTTCAAAAGAAGATATTGCTCTTTCCACTTTTCATGCAATAGTGAAACAGACAATAGGCGGCCTTGCTCAGGGTATGGAAATAAAACCAAAAGTAATTTTTGAAGGGGGCCCCCTTACCTTTAATAAACGGCTTATCACTGTTTTTAAAGAACGCCTGGGTTTAAAAGATGACGAAGTTATAATACCGGAAAAGCCGGAAATCCTTGTTGCTTATGGTGCAGCGCTTTCAATAGATATTATGTTTTCTTCGGAAATATATTCCAATGAAAGTAAAGGATTAAGAGCAATAGAGCTTATCAAGAAAATTAAATCCCATGTATCAGGAAAACGCTTATCTGATGAAAAAGAGCAAATGCTTTTGTTTTTTGACTCAGAGGAAGAAAGAGAAGATTTTTTTCAAAGACATAAATCAGAACAAACTCATGCTTATAATATTCCTGAAGGTTGTAAAGAACTTAATGTTTATATTGGAATAGACGCAGGCTCCACAACTTCAAAGATCGTATTGATAGATAATGAAAATCATATGGTAGACAGTTTTTATTCCAGCAATCACGGAGACCCATTTAAAGTAGTTAAGTATGCCCTTATTAGGTTATATGAAAAATATAAAAATATAGGAATCGATCTCAATGTGCTTGGTGTGGGAACAACAGGATATGGAGAAATGCTTTTTTCCAAAGCTTTTCTTGCAGATTACCATACTGTTGAAACTGTTGCACATGCTGAAGCTGCCCAGTTTTTTGTTCCAGATGTAAGCTTTATTCTGGATATTGGCGGACAGGATATGAAAGCCATAAACTTAAGAAAAGGGATAGTAACAGGTATTGTTTTGAATGAAGCATGCTCAGCAGGTTGCGGCTCTTTTGTTGAGACTTATGCGAAATCGCTTGGTATCTCTGTGGAGAAAATTGCAGAGCTTGCTTTCCGTTCAGAGAATCCCTCGCAGCTTGGATCAAGATGCACAGTTTTTATGAACAGTTCCATTATTACCGAGCAGAAAAATGGCAAGAAGACAGAAGATATTCTTGCAGGTATAAGCAGATCAATTATAGAGAATGTTTTTACAAAAGTTGTAAGGGTTTCCAACTTTAGCGATCTTGGAGAAAAAATCGTTGTTCAGGGTGGTACTTTTAAAAACGAAGCAGTACTTCGCGCTTTTGAGCAATATACAGGGAGAAAAGTTATAAAGGCTCCATACCCAGGGGAAATGGGTGCTTTTGGAATAGCCCTTCTTGTAAAAAAACATATGGAAGAGATAAGTGAATTACAGGGGGAGGCTGCTGTAAGCAGATTCCAGGGTTTTGAGGCAATCAAAGAATTGGATTATGATAAGAGACCTTCTGTTATATGTAATTTTTGTGCAAACCATTGCAACAGGACAATAATATCTTTTACTAATAACAGTAATCATATTACAGGCAATAGGTGTGAAAGAGGAGAGATAATCGGCAGCGAAGATCAGCCTGATATAAAACAAAGACTTAAAGATACAACAAAAAAACTTGCATCTGTTCCTGATACTATTAAACTGCACAATCAGCTTCTTGTAGAAGATTATCCTGTAAAAAAAGTTTATGATTGTAAAATAAAGATAGGTATTCCTAGAACACTTGAGTTCTGGAACAGCCTCCCTTTCTGGAAAACATTTTTTACTGCATTAGGTTTTGAAGTTATTCTCTCATCGGTTTCAAGTTATGATGTTTTTGAAAAAGGGCTGCAATATGTCCCGTCAGATACTGCATGTTTCCCTGCAAAACTTGTCCACGGACATGTGGAAGATCTTGTGGCAAAAGGGGTCGATAGAATATTTCTTCCAATGATGATAAGAATGCCCAAAGAGAATGATTCTGCAGATGGCAACCATACTTGTGTAATGCTTCAGGGGTATTCCATGGTTGCGGAAAAAAGTAATGATATTACATTAAGAACAGGTATTAAAGTAGATACCCCAATTTTCCATTGGTTTAATGAAAAACTTAAAAGAAATCAGATTACTTTGTGGCTTTTCGAAGAGTTTGGAATAAAAGAAGATGTTGTTCTTAGTGCCATTGAACAGGGAAATAATGCATTAAAAATATTTAAAACACAATTAAAAACCGAAGGCTTAAAAATCATTGAAAGTATTAAAGAAGAAGATAAATTTGCGGTTGTCCTCGCAGGGAGACCTTATCATTCAGATCTGCTTATTAGCCATAACCTTTCAAGTTATTTTACAACGCAGGGTATTCCTGTTCTTACCCTTGACTCCCTTCCTGATCTGGAAAAACAGGATCTTTCAAATGTAAGAATGGAGACAACAATAAATTTCCATTCAAGAATGACAGGAGCAGCAATAGCTGCTGCAAAACACCCTAATCTGGAAATAGTTCAGATCGTAAGTTTCGGATGCGGACACGATGCTATTATTTCTGATGAAATGTTAAGAGAGCTCAAAAGCAGATGCGATAAAGAGCTTCTTATCCTTAAACTAGATGAGGGAGAATCTGTAGGACCTCTTAATATAAGAATAAAATCATTTATAGAAACAATAAAATCAAGACGAAAAAAAGGGGGTTCATTTGTTGAAAATATTTCGGTAGTAAAACAACCCAGAAAAATATTATATACCAAAAAAGATAGAAAAGAAAAAGTTATTCTTGCTCCAAACCTTTCTCCAGCTTTTTCGCAGCTTCTCAGCCATATAATGAGTGACGATGGAATAAGAATGGAAGCTCTTCCTATAGCAGGTAAAAGAGCAATAGAACTTGGCAAAAAATATGTGCATAACGATATATGCTATCCTGCCCAAATAAATATTGGTGAAGCTCTTGCTTATCTTGAAACTACAGATAGGGATAAATCGACATTTGCAGTTGGACTTGCAAAAAACTGTGAATCATGCAGGGCAGGGCAGTATGCTGCTCTTGCAAGAAAAGCTCTTGATGCAGCTGGATATCCTGATATGCCTATTATTACAACAGGTATAGATACAAAAGGGATACATCCTGGATTTAAATTTACAATTCTGCACCAGCTTAAAGTGCTTTGGGGATTAACAATTGTTGATACATTCGAAATGATGTTAAGGCGTATAAGGCCATATGAAAAAATGAAAGGACTTGCTGATAATACTTTTAACCACTATTTGCAGGTATTAAGTGAAAATATTTCAAAGGGAAAAGATTTATTAATAAAAATTCTTATGGATGCAATTAGCACTTTTAATAACATAGAGATAAATGATGAAAAAAGAAGACCGCGAGTAGGGATTGTTGGTGAGATATTGGTAAACTATCATCCTGCGGCAAATTGCTATATTGAATCTTATCTTGAAATGAATGGAATGGAAATTGTACAACCTGCGATGCATGATTTTTTCAGAAAAGAGGAAATAATAAATAGGGAGCTTGGAAAGAGAAAACTGGCTCCATTTGCATTTATCCAATATCTTATACATGATATAACAGGTAAAGTTTATGACTATGTTCATGAAAAAGTATGGGGAACTGTTGAAAAATTTTTCAGGTTTGCCGAACCCAAAGGCAATATCCACAACATTGTAGAAAGCATAAGACCTTTTGTTGATATATCATACTCAGGGGCAGAAGGGTGGAAACTTCCTGGCGAAATAATCGAAATGTATGAAGGTGGTGTTAATTCCTTTGTAATAATACAACCTTTTGGATGTATTCCAAATCATATAGTTGGAAGAGGAATGATAAAGACACTTAAAAAGCAGTGTCCAAATTCACAAATTATCGCTCTTGATTATGATCCTGATACAAGTATTGGCAATATTGAAAACAGGCTTCAAATGTTGATAATCAATGCAAGAGAATTGGAAAACAGGGATAAAAATTAGTCATTGGCTAATTGACGGTATCAACTATTTCTGGTAGGTTGCTTTATGAAGATTGCCCATATTCATAGTGGTGTAAGAGGAATAGCTTCATACGCACTTAATTTATATAAATATTTCGAAAAAACAGGCGACAGTACTCTGGTTGTCAGTGAAGCAAAATGGACAAAACAGAGAATACCTGTTTATGAACCAAAATCTTTGTTGATAGCTGGAATAATCCCCTGGGCAAAAAATATTGGAGAAGTTGAAAACAAACTTCTGGAATTTAATCCCAATATTCTTCATCATCATCACCCTTCAGGCAGGCTTGATTTTAATATTAATAGATTTAAGACAACTCTTGATGTTCCGCTTATCTGCACATTCCATATGGCTGTAGGTTCAACAAAATATACAGTAGATAAAATGATGAACACTTTTTTTAAGCTAACCCGAAGCAATTTTAAAGATGCTGCATGTTATGTTGCCATTAGTAAATTTGTAAGAGAACAGCTTTTAAGGATAGGTGGGATCCCAAAAGAAAAAATTGTACTTCTTTATGCAGGAGTGGATCCTGATGTTTTTAAACCTGTTCAATATGATCCGCATGATACACTAGAAATATTATTTGTAGGGCAGATAACGCCTGAAAAAGGGATCGACAGACTCATTCGTGTTGTGCAGAAGTTATCAGAAGAGAGAAAAGTGAGATTAAGCATTATAGGTAATGGAACTTTGCGAAGAATCCTGATGAAGAAGACAAAAAATAATCCAATAATTAACTGGGTGGGATTTCTGAATAGCCCGGAAAAAATCGGGGAATATTATGCAAAGTCAGATGTTACAGTGCTCCCTGTAAGATGGGACGAAGCTTTTTCATATATCCCCATAGAATCGCTTTCAAGCGGAACCCCTGTAATTGCTTCCCGCCTTGGCGGCACCACGGAAATTATCCAGGAAGGTAAAACAGGATATCTTTTTACTGCCAGAAAATATGATGAACTTTATGGAATACTTAAAAATCTGGAAATATCAAAACTTTGGGAAATGGGCGCTTTAGGGCGTGAATATATTCTTAAAAAACATACTCTTGAAACATTTGGAGCCAAATATAAATCGCTCTATGAGAATGTGATCAATAATCCCGGCAACATTAACCAGATAGATTAAAATTTAAATTTTGCTGAGGCAGTAAATTCAAAATCATTTATTGTATTGCCCGAATCATTCTGATAGTTATTAATATGTATATAGTAGATATCAGAAGCAAAAGATATTTTTTTATTAAGTTGAAACTTGCCATGAAGACCAAAAACCAGATCTCTTTCAATAGTGCCGGAAGGAGCCCAGAGATTGCTGGCATGTTTACCTGTGTCGTATGTCCCTGCATAATCCAGCGAATCATTCAATTCGCCCAAAAAGGTATATTTTACATCCATGGCAGCCATGTATTTATCAGGTTTTTCATATTGTATTGCTCCATACATAACAACAGCATCTGGTCCATATTGGTAACCAATTGGTTTATTTACATATTCATATCTATCAAGGTGGGAAGACCATATTCTCCTATTGTTTGTAAATCTTGTTCTCGGGTGCCATCTGTTATAAAGAAAAGGATCTGTATATGCAGCTTCGAGATTAAATGTCAGAAAGCCTTCTAAAGCTGGTTTTACAAAAGTAAATCCAACAAGAAGCCCCATGGCGCCTGGTCTTGAATCTTCATCTTCAAGTCCTGGAACCTGAAACTCATCCATTGCAAATTGGAGATAAATGTTAAACCCGCTAAATGGAGTAAAGTCTGCTTCAATCGTCATCATTACATTTGTGTATTCAGGAGTAAAAAAATTATGGAAAACAAAGAGAGGATTTAATTCACTAATATTTATATATTTGTTTCCAAACATGGTTGCTTCGCTTATAGCTATTGAAAGATTATCTCGTATTTTATATTCGATCCTATGTGCCATAAAAGCTTTGAAGAGTTCATCGTAATCATCATAATCGCCGCCTAAATCTCCACCAATATCAGCTTTGTATTGACTTTCCTGCTTTGTAAGCCACGGGTCAAGCCCCATATAGATAGTTGTAAATTTAAATCTGTCCCAGTAGGTAGAAAACTTTATCATGTTGTAAAAATCAGAGTAGTCGGAAATCATCATGTTGCTTGTAATTCCCCCTCCCCAGCTTGCTTTATCTCTTCCTATTTGGACATTCCAGTGTTCCCCTCCAAAAGAGATTAATGCCCTAAAAGGAAAATACCAGTCAAGTTCTGTAAGAGCAGTTGGTATGCTGGCGTAGTTATCAGTTGCATTTGCAACCGCATGCTCTTGCTTAAGTGAAAAGTCTATATCCATGTATAAGCTTGTAAAAAACCAACCTTCAAATGGAACATGTATAAAGGGAGCCCTTTTTTCATAACCATGTTCCCACTCTTCTCTGTCATCATTTGTTTTAAAATACCCTTCTATATTGATTTCAGGAGAAATTTTTAAAAATGCTTTTTTTGATCCTGTTTTTTCATTTCCAAATTCGATTTCTCTTTTAATTATATCGAAAGAGTTCTCTGATATAGAGCCCAACAGGTTTTTAGGGAGAGCTTCCATAATTTTTTTTGCTTCATCTGCAGACCATGGTCGCGATAATGATGGACGGCTTTTGCCTGCAAGCAGATACAATCTGTCCATTTCTGTGTATAAAGGGGATGAAAGAGGTATTATCCTCTGGAAATTCTTTTTATCTTTACCTTGGGTGGTTTCGCTATCTGAGTTATTATTCACAGGCGAAACATCCGAAGAAACGACAAGAGAATCGTTTTGTCTCTGCTGTGTTTGTGCAATTACAAGAGGAATTTTTATAAAAGAAACTATAGTCATTATTGCAAAAAGCAAAAGAAAAATATTTTTTTTATTTTTTAATAAACCTGTTATTTTGTTGCAAGTATAAGAAAGCATTTCCATCCATTTTCTCCTTTTACTAAAATTTAAATCCAACAGAAGCTGTAAATTCAAAATCATTTATGGTTTTACCTGAAACATTATGATAATTATTAATATTTATATAATAGATATCCGAAGCTAAAGATATTGTTTTAGTAGCCTGAAGCTTTCCATGAAGACCAATCAACAGGTTCCTCTCAACAGTACCGGAAGGTGCCCAGAGATTGCTGGCATATTCACCCAGCTCATATAAACCTGGTTTATCCAAATCATTCTTTTCTCCAATCATGATAAATTTTGCATCTATGGCAGCCATGTAGTTGCCAGGTTTTTCATACTGTACAGCTTGATAAATAACAATAGCATCTGGTCCATATTTGTAGCCTATTGGTTTGCTTATATATCCATTGTCATCAGATGCCCATATCTTTCTTCTGTTTGTAAACTTTGTATTTGGATGCCATCTGTTATAAAGATAGGGATCTGTATATGCTGCTTCAAGATTAAATGTCAGAAATCCATTATAAGCTGGTTTTATAAAAGTAAAACCACTAATAAGTCCCATGGCGCCAGGTCTTGAATCTTTATCTTCAACTCCAGGAAACTGAAACTCATCCATCCCAAACTGGAGATAAATATTAAATCCGCTGAATGGAGTATAATCCAGCTCAAGCGTCATCATTACGTTGCTATATGCAGGTGTATAAAGATTATGGAAAACCATAAAAGGATTTAATTCAGAAATATTTATGTATTTATTTCCAAACATGGATGCTTCACTGATTGCAAACGACAGGTTGTCCAATATTTTAAATTCCATTCTTTTTGCTATAAAACATTTAAAGGATTCATTGAAATCCTCATAATCCCCGCCTAAAGCTCCATCATACTTTGATCTAAAATCTTCTTCTTCTCCTGTAAGCCAAGCCTCAAGCCCTATATAGACAATTGTAAATTTAAACCTGCTCCAGTAGGTAGAAAACTTTATCATGTTATAATAATCAGAATAATCGGAAATCATTTGATTGCTTACAGTGCCTGCTCCCCAGCTTGCCTTATCTTTTCCAACCTGAAAATTCCAGTGTTCGCCGCCAAATGATGCAAAAGCTCTAAAAGGAAAATTCCAGTCAACACCTCTGCTGTTTCTAAAAAATGAGATACTGGAATAATTATCAGTTGAATGTACAAAGGCATACTCTTCCCTGATTGAAAATTCTATATCCATGTAAAAACCTGTAAAAAACCACCATTCAAGCGGGATCTGTATAAGTGGAGGTCTTGCTTCATACCCATGTTCCCACTCTTCTCTGTCATCATTTGCTTTTATATGAGCTTCTACATTGATTTCCTGAGAAATTTTTGAAGACATTTTTTTTGTCCCTGTTTTTTCATTTCCGAACTCAATTTCTCTTTTGATTATCTCTACGGAGCTCTCTGTTACAGAACCCAAGAGGTTTTTAGGAAGAGCTTCAAAAACTTTTTTTGCTTCATCCGCAGACCATGGTCGTGATAATGATGGACGGCTTTTGCCAGCAAGTAGATACAATCTGTCTATTTCTCTGTAAAATGGGGAAGAAAGAGGTATTATCCTTTGATAATTCCTTTTATCAGCAATTGTGTTTTTCTCAATAACAACATCATTGCCTGATCCTTTGTTTTCATAAGAATTGCTCGCAGAATCGCTCTGTGTTTGCGCAATTAAAAGAGGAGCTTTTATAAAAGGAGCAATAGTTAATATTACAAAAAGCAAAAGAGAAATATATTTTTTGTTTTTTAATATGCCTGCCATTTTGCTGAAAGGGTAAGAAAACATTTCCATTCATTTTCTCCTTTTATATTATCTTTGTTGCGGGTATATTCAGCTGATAACTCAGCATAAAATTTTATTCCATAATACGGTATCCTGTACTCGGTATATAGGGCAAAATCAATATTTGTTTCTCTGGGATAACCTGTGCCATAATCAAGAAATTTGTAATTACCTTTCCATGGATCATAGATGCCCAGACACCATCCTTTCTCGTTTGGATCGCTTGGATGTTTATATATACTTCCATAGCCATGCTGTGTAAACCAAAAGGAAAATCCATAAGTTGATTTAAGCGAATAATCATAATTAAAATCGAGGTATATCATATAAGAGTTTGGCTCAAGAACATTTCCCAGATTGGTAGCATAGTGTGTATAGCTGTTTCTTTTTCCATTGGATATTTTGTGTGTATATGTCCAGTGGTTTATATATGTGCCTTCTGCAATTATTGTAAGCCCTGGAATAAGATCATAGTGTCTTGCCCCGAGTGTTGTTATTAGCTCATTATGGTAATATGAAGGATTAAAGAGTTCTCCAAAATCCCAGTCATCAAAATAGAATGATAAGTAAATTGTTGCAGGAGCAAAGCGGAATACAAAATCAAAACCGCCAAGTTTGTTATCATAATCTCCCTGCGCAACTTCAGCTATATAATAAAATGAAAAAGGATTCATATATGCAAGTTCAAATTTTTGAGAATAGATTACTGCCTCGTAAATGGAAAACATTAACCAATCTGTTGCCTGAAATTCAAATTTATGTGCTGTTATAAGTTTTTTTCCATCATCACCGCTTCTTAATGGTAGTTTGTCTTTTAGGAATCCTGTCATCCATGAAAAACTCATTCTTTCGCCAAAAGGTATATCAAATGAAAAATATTCATAAGGCTTTGATGTGTTTGAAAGAAAATTATTTGAGAACTGGCTTGCTCCCCACATTAGGGAATTTCTTCCAAATGAAATTGTTGCAAGGTTAAGATCTATTGTCATTTGGTTAAATTGGTTCATTCTTATTGAGATCTCGCTGTCGCCTGGTGAGTGCTCTCCATTTTCATTAAAACCTTTTGTCTTTGCAGATAGGTTGTAAGTGTACATATTAAAATCAGGATAGTGAGGATTGTGGAATTTTCTGTAAGGGGAATCTTTCCATGTCTCAAGTATAAGATATTGATCTGTCTTAAATCCAAGATAAAGAACATTGCCAAGAGTAAGGTCTGCAATTAGATCTGCGCCAAATACTGTTGCTGTGTCGGAAGGGGTATCGAGAGCTGTGTTAAAATCAACATGGGGAGCTGCATTGATAGAAGCTGAAAATTTGTCATCCTTGATACTGAATAGGGAATATTTATCTCCGGCGATCCTGTCCATGTGGAAAAGAATGTCATCAATATCGCGCTGAGAAAAATATTGTGGAGATGCTTTAAAAGTAGATAGCACTTCATTAAGCATTGCATATACTTTTTTCTCTGTGTAGGGTTTTGAGGTTGGCAAATACAGTATCCATTTTTTTGCATAAGCTTTATCTAAAAAAAGATAAACAGGATCATCATATACAACTTGTTTCAGAGTTTGGGCAAATACATTTGTGCTTAGTAAAGCAAATAAGATTATTGCTGCCAAAAATATTATTCTTTTTGATTTGGTGAGCATTGTAATTCTTGTAACCATTATCATAACCCTTTTAAATAATTTTCTGTTTTTTCAATTGCAGCTAATATTGCCTGATCCATATTATAGTATTTGTATTCAGCAAGCCTTCCTGTAAAAATATGTCTTCCTTTTTTTTCAAGGGCTTTGACATTCGCAATATAGTTTTCTCTTTTTTTCATGTTGCTTTCTGTAATGACCACATAATATGGAATTCCTTTATCTTTAGGATACTCCATACAGATTACAGTTTTATTAGATGAGGGGCATTCACCAGTCATGTGTTTGAATTCAGTTATTCTTGTAAAGTCATAATCATTGGGATAATTTACAACAGCAACACTTTGATACCACTGTTGTTCAATTGTTTTAAATTCAATATGGAGGGATCTGTATTCAAGTTCTCCATATTGATAATCAAAAAATTTATCCAGTTCGCCTGTATAAACTGTAAGCCCGTTTTGTTCATCCAGAAGAACTGGTACTATATCCCCAAGATTAAAATAATCTGCTCCAAACATTATGGAAATATTTTCATGATCAAGCATATTATCTACCATTTTTGTATATCCTGCTAAAGGGATGCCCTGGTACTGGTCCGAAAAATATCTTCCATCCCTGTTTGTTCTTACAGGAATTCTTTTTGCTATTTCTGCGGAAAGTTCTTCGGGTTGGCGTCCCCACTGTTTTATTGTATAATTTTTGAAAAAGAGGTTGTAAAACCTTTCGCCAACCTGGGAGACAACAGCATCCTTGAAATTTTGCGGTGGATTTGTAAATGAAGATTTTTTTACCTCTTTTTCAAGAAAAGAAACCACCTCTTCTGTTGTAATCGATGTGTTATAAACCATATTTATTGTATCAGCATTGATTGGAAAAGGGATAAAAAGCCCATCTGCAAAGCTTAGGACCCTGTGCTGAAAAAAACGAAATTCAGTAAATTTGTTTAAAAAATCCCATACCTGTTTATTATTTGTATGAAAAATATGAGGGCCATGAGTATGTAGGGTGATCCCTTCTTTGGAAATGTAATCATGGCAATTTCCTGCGCTATTTTTCTGTTTTTCAATAACAAGAACTTTTTTGCCAGCTTCTGCAAGCAATCTTGCACAAGTAGCTCCTGAAATCCCTGCACCAACAACAAGGCAATTAAATTTCATTTTAACTCCTTTAGTAACATCATCTGTAGCCATTAGTATAATAGTCAGATAGTAACATGAATTGAATTTTTTTTAAAGCTAGACAACATATATATTTATAATTGAGGGGATAGTTCTTATACTTTTTACAGCTTTTCCAAAATCTTCATCGCTATCAAGTTCCATTGTGAAAAAACCAGTCAATTTTTCACTATCACTTTCTGCAAGCCTTCCTTCAATAAGATGCCCGTTGTGTTTTTTTATGGCGCTTTCGATCTCTGAGAATAGATTATTAGTTTTTCGTGCTGTTACTTTAAATTTTCTGGATGCTTTTTGAGAAACAGCTTCCCATTTTACATCTATTGTCCGATTTTTTAAATTTTTAATATTATCTAAATTTTTACAATCACTTTTATGAACAATAATTCCCCGGCCTACAGAGATATAGCCAATTATGCTATCCCCGGAAACAGGGGAACAGCATCTGGCAAAATTTATCATTGTATTTTTTTCGCCATTTACAGAAAGGGTTATCTTGTTTTTATCCCTTATCTCCATTACTACCAAGTCGCTGTCATTAAACTCTTCCGCTTCCTCTGGAATTTTTCCTTCTTTGTTTTGTTTATTAAGCTTATTTTCCTCTGTGATTTCCTGCTTTTTATTTTTTATTGCTTCTTTAATCAGATTACTGTTTTTATTAAGCCAATGCCGTATTTTGGATTTTGCCTTGGTTGTTTTTGCAATTTTTAACCAGTGAGGAGTAGGATGCGCATTTTTATTTGTTATGATTTCTATAACTTGTGTATTTTTGAGAAACCTGCTTAAAGGAATAATATATCCATCTGCTTTTGCTCCTGCAGTATGATCACCAACCTCTGTATGTATGTTGTATGCAAAATCTATAGCAGTAGAGCCAATAGGCATTTCAAATATATCTCCATCAGGAGTAAAAACATATATTGTATCTTTAAGTATCTCTTTTTTTAAATCTTTAAGAAAATCTGTTTCATAGTTTTCAAGGTTGTTCCATTGCATTAATCTATTGATAAGAGAAATATCATTGGGGTTTAAATTATTTATTGTTTTCCCTTTTTTATAAAGCCAATGCGCTGCAATGCCAAACTCTGCGGTTTTGTGCATTTCATAAGAGCGTATTTGAGCTTCAAGCAACTTCCCTTCATCTGTTATTACTGTTGTATGAAGGCTTCTGTATCTGTTTGATTTTGGAACTGCAATATAATCTTTAAATCTTCTTTCTATAGGTATCCATAATTTATGCACAAGGCCAAGCACTGCATAACAATCATTTGCAGTATCGCATAATATTCTTATCCCAAAGATATCATATATTTCTTCAAGTGATTTTTCGTTATCTCTCATTTTTCTGTAGATCGAATATATGTTTTTTACTCTTGCAGATATTTCTATTTCTATATCTTCTTCTTTAGCAACCTGTCTAAGTTTATTTTCTATGTCTTTTTGATATTCTTCTTTTTCTATTTTTTTTGCAGCAAGAAATTCTGAAATCTGTTTATAAGATACAGGATGTAAATGTTTAAGCGCCAGATTTTCAAGCTCTGCCTTGATCCACGATATTCCAAGCTGACCTGCTATTGGCGCATATACTTCAAGACACTCTTCTGCAATAGCTTTCTGCCTTTCTTTGCTTAAATAAGAAAGTGTTGTCATGTTATGAAGCTTATCAGCCAGTTTTATCAATATTACTCTTACATCTTTTACCATTGCCATAAGTATTTTTCGTAAGGTTTCTACTTCCTGAGCTGATTTATTTGCAGCTTTTACAATCGTGATTTTTGTTACTCCGTCGACAAGCTTTGCAACTTCCTCGCCAAAATTGGTTTCTATTATGCTATAGTCTGCTTCTGTATCCTCTACTGTATCGTGCAAAAGAGCAGCTATTATTGTATTTTTATCAAGATTAAGTTCTATTAGAATTTTGGCAACTGCAATAGGATGGATAAAATACGGTTCCCCGCTTGCCCTTTTTTGATCACTATGCATTTTTTCGCCATATTGGACAGCTTCCATTATCTCAATAATATCTTGTTCCGGATAACTTTTTATCTCGAGAGTTTTTTTCAATGAGTCTATTTCTGCTTTAAGGGTTTTTACTTCTTCCATCCCTAGTACTCTTTTTCTTTTTTGGCAAAATCCTTCTTTGCGAATATATCCATAAAATTATTTTTAAGTAAAGTTTCCTGGATAATATCCACCTATTATTCTTTCTCTCTTTGTGCCATATCCTTCTTTATTGCAATATACTCAAAATTATTTTTAAGTAAAGTTTCCTGGATAAT
>WRCW01000038.1 GCA_009783755.1 Spirochaetaceae bacterium | reverse complement strand
TAGTTGAAATAAACGAAAAAAATCGTACAGATGGTCTATATATTAATATAGTTTTATATTCGCCAAAAGGAATATCATTAAATGATTGCAGTAAGGTTCATAAAACTGTACAGGGAAGGTTGGGGGCACACACAGGAAACAGAGATTTTTTTATAGAAGTCTCATCCCCTGGAATAAGCAGGAATTTGAAATCAGCCAATGAATTTAGTGTTTTTAAAGGTAAAATTGTAAAACTTCTTTTTGCTAATAAAGCAGAATGGGATTATTATAAAATAAAAGATAGTGATAAATATAGTATGCTTTTAGAACCAGTAAAAAAAGATAATGATTCGCTGCAAAACAGTGATGAAATTAAAATACAATATTCTGAAATTCGCAAAGCAAAACTGGAATCTTAAATGGAGGTATAAAAATATGGCTTCTGATCTTTCTGAAGCAATAAGAATATTTGAACAGGAAAAAGGAATACCAAGAGAACTTGTACTAAAAACAATAGAAGAGTTTCTTATTGCTGCTTATAAAAAGAAATATGGAACAGCTGAAAATGTTATTATCAGATTTAATGATGAAGAAACTGAAGTTACTGTTTTTTCGAAAAAAACAATAGTTGATAATGATGATGTTAATGACGAAGTTCTTGAAATCTCATTAGATGATGCCCTTGTATATGATTCAGAGTCAGAAATTGGCGATGAACTTCTTATAGAAATAAACCCAAAAGATTTTGAAAGAACAGCAGTACAAAGCGCCAAACAAAGAGCAAAACAAAAAATAAGAGAAATTCAAAAAGATACACTTTATTCTGAATTTGCTTCACAAATTGGAGAAATGATTAAAGGTTATTGCCAGAGAGAAAAAAATGGAAACATCTACGTTGACCTTGGAAAAATAGAAGGTATTTTACCAAAAAGATTTCAATCACCAAGAGAAATTTATAGGCCTAATGACAGAATAAAAGCAATAATCTATGAGGTCGAAAAACAGGAATCTGGATTAAATATAATACTCTCAAGGACACATACAGATTTTGTAAAAAAACTTTTTGAACTGGAAGTGCCTGAACTTTATGATAAAACAGTCGAAATATTCAAAATAGTCAGAGAACCAGGATATAGAACAAAAATGGCTATCTATTCACATCGTGAAGATGTAGATCCTGTTGGAGCATGCGTAGGACTAAAAGGGATAAGAATACAAGCAATAGTCAAAGAGCTGGAAGGAGAAAAAATAGACGTTCTAAAATATGATCCTGATCCAAGAGAATTTATAAAAAATGCTTTATCACCTGCAGAAGTAGAATCTGTAATTATTCTTGATGAAGCAAAAAGACAAGCTCTTGCAGTTGTTGCTGATAACCAATTATCTTTGGCAATCGGAAAGCAGGGATTAAATGTAAGACTTGCAAACAGACTTGTTGACTGGAATATTGATGTCAAAACAATTGAACAATTTGAAGGAATGGATATATCAGCAGAAGCAAAGAAAGCAATATCTGCTTTGTTTGGGGAAGAAGAATCTGATGAAAAAACAGAGGAAATAACAAGGATTGACGAACTGCCTGGAATTCCTGAAAGACTTGTTGAATTATTAAGGCAGCATGGTATAGAATTGATTGAGTCGTTTTTATCGATTGATATCGATAAACTTACTTCCCTGGATGGAATAACACAACAGGATATTGAATCTATTAAAACAATTATAGATGAAAATGTTGAAATAATTGAAGATAGCGATGAGCAGGCAAAAGCCTCTGAGGAAAAAACAGAAGATTCTAATACCATAACAGAAGTTCAAGAAGACACGGATGTGGACGCGGTGGAGGAAGAAGAAAAAATTGAAGATGATGAGGCTGATTTTTATGAATGCCCGGAATGTGGTTCCAAGATAACAGCTGATATGTCATTGTGTCCAAATTGTGGTGTAGGGCTTAGTTTTGAAGAAGAAGAAAATAATGAAGATGATGAGGGTGAAAAATAATATTCTATAGATTTGTGTAGATATTTAATGGAGTAATGTAAAATTCTATTTAATGTTACATATAACAGGAGAAAAAAGTTTAGATGACTGAAGATCAGGAAAAAACAGAAAAACCTAAAATTGCTTTAATTAAACAAAAGAAAAGTTCTCAGGATTCGCCAGAAACAAATCAAAAACTTGATCAAAATGACAAAACTGATAATAAGAAGAAAGTTGTTGTTGTTAAGAAAAAAGTTATTGTTATTAAAAAAACAGGCAAAACCAAAGAGAGCCATGAAGATAGTAACATTGATACACAAACAGATAAAACTTTTGACACATCATCAAACATATCTCAAGGAAAAGTACAAGAATCAAAAGATAAACAATTTCATGAAGATGATAAACCTCATTCTGGATCAAAAATCAGCAGAGCTGAAAAAACTAAAACCAGCTCATCAGATCCTAAGAGCGATAAATACTATAAGAGCAAATCAGGTTTTTCAAAACAGTCAAATCAATACCAGGGTCATGAAGGCGGAAAAAGTTCCTCTTCAGAAAATCAGTCAAAATATTACAGGGCAAAAAAAGAGATCACATCTTCTTATGAAGGAGAGTATAGTAGTCAAAATAAGAATAGATTCTCTCAATATCCGAAAGGAAATTATAAAGATCAAAAACCAAGATATGGGACTCCACAATCTTCAGGTACAGGATTGTTCAGATCTCCTCAAAAAAATTATGGAAATCAATTTGAAAGAGGAGATAAAAAACCAGGAGGTTCTTCTCAATTCCGCCCAAAATCAAAATTCGGGGATAAAGATAATAAATCCCGTTTTCCTTCAATACCAAGAGGTGGATCAGAAGATATAGAAAAAGAGATTGCAGCTGCAAAACCAGGTGCAAAGAAAATATTTAAGGCAAAAAAGAAAGCAACATATCAAAAAATAAAAAAAGAACAAGATATAGAAAAGAATTTTCAGATAAAGAAAAAGACTGTTCAAAGAGCAAATCCAATACCAAAAGAAATTGATATTATGGAAGTTGTAACAGTTTCTGAATTGGCAAAAAAAATGAATCTTAAGGCGTCAGACCTTATATCAAGATTTATGACTATGGGAATGATGGTTACTATCAACCAACAGATCGATGCTGAAACAGCTGAAATAGTTGCATCTGAATATAGTTGCAAGGTAAATATTGTATCGCTATATGATGAAACAATCGTTGAATGTGATAAAGGTGATGATAAAGATATAATAGAAAGAGCGCCAATTGTTACAGTTATGGGTCATGTTGACCATGGCAAAACAAAACTTCTTGATGCAATTAGATCAACAGATATAGCAGCATCTGAATATGGCGGTATTACACAGCACATAGGTGCATATAAAGTTACAACCAAGGAAAGAAGCATAGTTTTTCTTGATACTCCGGGACACGAGGCCTTTACACTTATGAGATCAAGAGGAGCTCAAATTACAGATATTGTAGTTCTCGTAGTTGCTGCAAATGATGGAGTAATGCCTCAAACTCTTGAAGCAATAGATCATGCAAAAGCAGCAGAAGTTCCTATTATTGTTGCGATCAATAAAGTTGATCTTCAGGAAGCTAATGTTGATCGTGTTAAACAACAATTATCAACTTATGATCTTATACCTGAAGATTGGGGCGGCAATACAATTTTTTGTGAAATATCAGCTCTTAAAAAAATAGGAATAGATAATCTTCTTGATAATATTCTTATACAGGCAGATGTACTTGAACTTAAAGCAAACCCCAATTGCAGGGCAGAAGGGAAAATTCTTGAATCAAAAGTAGATCATGGCAGGGGAATCGTAGCAACAGTTCTTATTGAACGGGGAACCCTTCATATTGGAGATGCCTTTATTGCAGGTACATTTTCCGGAAAAGTAAGAGCAATTTTTAATGATAAGGGAGATAAAAACGATATTGCAATACCTGCAACTCCGGTAGAAATACTTGGATTCACAGGAGTTCCAAATGCAGGTGATCCTTTTCAGGTAGTAGAAAACGAAAAAACAGCAAGGCAGATTGAATCAAAGCGTCAGGAACTTGAAAAAATGGGGGTTGCTAAAAATATTAAAAAAGTAACTCTTGATAATTTATATGATTCAATCAGTGAAGGTTCAATACAGGAGCTTAAAATTATAATAAAAGGCGATGTACATGGTTCTGTAGAAGCTCTAAAAATTGCGCTTGAAAAACTCTCAACTTCAGAAATAAGACTTAATGTTATACGCTCCTCTGCAGGAGCAATTGTGGAAAATGATGTAACACTTGCGAGCGCATCGAATGCGATTATTGTAGGCTTTCACGTAAGACCCACTCCGAAAGCTCAAACTCTTGCTGAACAGGAAAAAGTTGAAATAAGAAAATATAATATCATATATGATGCTGTTGAAGATATAAAAACAGCAATGGAAGGATTACTGGCACCTGAACTTAAAGAAGAAGGGGTAGGAACAGCAGAAGTAAAAGATATATTCAAGGTTCCAAAAATAGGTGTAATTGCAGGATGTCTTGTTACTAACGGAAAAGTTAAACGTAGCGGAATGGCTCATCTATTTAGAGATGGTATTGAAATATATAGCGGTAAAATCTCTTCTCTTAAACGCTTTAAAGATGATGCAAGAGAAGTTGAAAAGAATTTTGAATGTGGTATTGGACTGGAAAACTACAATGATCTTAGGCCTGGTGATATTATCGAAGTATATGAAATAAAAGAGATTCACAAAAAACTGGAAGGATAAATGGCAGAATTCAGGCTTAGAAGAGCTGAAAAAATTATACAGGAAGAGATAAGTATGCTAATACTTCAGGATAAAATAAAAGATCCAAGAATTAACAAACTTGTCTATATTTCTCATGTTAAAATATCACCAGATATGGGACATGCGAGAATTTCTGTTTCCGGTTATTGCAAAGAAAAAGCCATAATAAAAACAGTAGAAGGTCTAAACAGCGCTGCAGGTTTTATACAGGGAGTAATTGGTAAAAAAATTAAAACAAGATTAACACCTAAACTTAATTTTTATTATGATAATTCAATAAAAGAAGGGTTTGAAATCAATAAACTAATAGAGGACACCCTTTCTTGATTAAAACAGTTTCAGGTTTTTTCTCTATCTACAAGCCATCAGGTATTTCAACATTTGATCTCATCAGAATAATAAAAAAGAAAACAGGTATTAAAAAACTTGGACATACAGGCACACTTGACCCCTTTGCAGAGGGTTTAGTTATTATTCTTGTTGGCCAGATGACAAGGATTTTTGATTTTTTTTCACTTTTGCCAAAAACTTATAGAGGTTTTGCTGAATTTGGCAAAAGAACAGATTCCCTGGATATTACAGGAAAAATAGTCGAAACTGCATTGCCTCCGGATATAGATACAATAAAAAAAAATATTGATAGTTTTAAAGGAACAATTACACAACGGCCACCTGCATATTCTGCGGTGCATGTTAACGGAGTTAGAGCATATGAGCTGGCAAGAAAGGGGATAGAGCCTGACCTAAAAGAAAAAAGCATAACAATCTATTCCATGGATATAAATAACTATCAAAACAACATTCTTGATTTTGAAATTACCTGTTCTTCGGGCACATATATAAGGACAATTGCAGATGATCTTGCAAAAAAGTGTAATTCAGCAGCTTATCTTACAAAGCTTATACGTAAATCAATTGGAGCATTTACACTTGATAATGCTGTCAAAATTGATGAAATATCGCTTGAAAACTTGATACCTCCCATGGAAGGATTCCATATATTGGATATACCTGTTTTTACTGTAGATTGTGAAATTGCTGACAAAATAATTAAAGGCAAAAATCTTATAAATGAAAGCATAAAAACAGATAATTATCCCAATAAAGTCATTTCATTTTTCGCAGAAAACAATAATTTTCTTGCTCTTGTTGATAATAGAAATTTAATGATGAAATATATATTTGTTTCTTCAAACAGGGATATTTCATGAAAATAATCGACTGGAATGACTTTATAGACAAAAATAACTATATTAAGGAGCCAGCAAGTGTAACTATTGGTACTTTTGACGGTCTTCATAAGGGACATATTCATCTTTTAAGTAAATTATTTACCCCAGAAATAGAAGAAAAAGTTGTATTTACTTTTAAAGAAAATCCTGCATGGTTTTTTCATAAAAAGAACTTCCCAGGAGATATCTATACATTATCACAGAAAATCGATGCTTTTAATAAGGCAGGAATAACAACTATTGTGCTAATTGACTTTTCCAGTGATTTTAGTAAACTAAAAGGCAATTATTTTATTTCCTGCATAATAGACCACTTAAACCTTATAAAAATGGTTATAGGTGAAGATTTTAAGTGTGGGAAAGATAATGATACAACTGTAGATAAATTTTTTGATTTATTTAAGCAATCTCAGGTAATTTTGGAGATAGAAAAAAGACAGCCGCTTAATGGATTTCCAATAAGCAGTACCATTATAAGAGAATCAATAAATAAAGGTAAAATTGATCAGGCAGAGCAAATGCTTGAATTTGGATATGCAGTTGATTTAAATAATCTTGATATAAAGCAAGAAAATAAATACTATTATATTTATAAAAATCAAACCAGACAGGTTTTACCTGATAATGGCAGATATAATTTAAATATTTTAAAAGATAATATGGCTTCCAGAGAAGAAGTCGTTATTGATAATACTTTTTTGAAATGGTTTAAAAAAGCAAAATAGTTAGTATTCATAAAGGAGAGAACAACACATGCCTTTGACTAAAGAAGAAAAGCAAGAGGTAATTACAAAATTTGGAGCAAGCGACAAAGATACAGGATCTACAGAAGTTCAAATTGCTTTAATAACAAAAAGAATTAACTTTTTAACTGATCATTTTAAGCATCATAAAAAAGACCATAATTCCAGAAGAGGCCTTCTTAAGCTGGTAGGTCAGAGAAGAAAACTGTTAAAATATCTTAAAAGAATTGAACTGGATAAATACAGAAAGATTCTGGATGAACTTGGTTTAAGAAAATAATAAAAAGGACTTATAAATGCCCAAAATTACAATACCAATAGGTAACAAAGAATTAGTATTAGAAACAGGAAAAGTGGCAAAACAGGCAAGCGGCGCAGTTATGGCAACTTATGAAGGTTCGGCAGTACTGGCGACTGTATGTTATTCAGAAAATGAAATTGATGGTCTTGATTATGTTCCGCTTCAGGTCGAATACAATGAAAAATATTATGCTGCAGGAAAAATTCCAGGCGGATTTTTAAAAAGAGAAGGGAAAGCAAAGGATAAAGAAATACTTGTTTCAAGGCTTATAGACAGACCTATGAGACCTTTGTTTCATAAAGAATTTAGAAGAGATATACAAGTAGTACCAACTGTACTTTCTGCAGATCAGATAAATCCTCCTGATATTATAGCTATAGTTGCAGCATCAGCAGCAGTTGTTGTATCAGACATTCCATTTGATGGACCTATTGGAGCCGTAAGAATATGCTACATTAATAATGAATTTGTTATAAATCCAACTTTTAAGCAAATAGCAGACAGTAAACTTGAAATTGTAGTTGCAGGTACAGTTGATGGCATAACAATGGTAGAAGGTGGTGCTAACGAAGTTTCAGAAGAAATAATGCTTGAAGCTATAGAAAAAGCAAGTGTTATTATTAAGCAAATATGTGAAGTACAAAAAGAACTTGGAAAGATTGCAGGAAAAGAAAAACTTCCTATCAGAAAGACAGTAGAGGAATTACCTCATTATCAGGATATCTGGAATCACTCATTTGACCAATATAAAATAGCATGTTTTCTATCCAGCAAAATTGAACGCAATAAAGCAAAAGCAACTGTAAAAAGCAACACATTAAAATATTTTGAAGAAAAAAATCCAGACGAAGATCTAAAAACAGCGATTTATAAAGTCTTTGAAGATCTTGAATATAAAATACTTAGAGATGCAATTCTTGAAGAAAATAAAAGATCTGATGGCAGAAAAAATGATGAGATCAGACCAATCACCTGTGAACTTGGAATTCTTCAAAGAACACATGGTTCTGCTCTTTTTACAAGAGGAGAAACACAGGCTCTTGTTGTTACAACACTTGGATCAGCAAATGATGAACAGATGTTTGATGACATAGATGGGGATAAACGCTATAACAATTTTATCCTTCACTATAATTTCCCTCCATTCAGCGTTGGAGAAAAAGGAAGTTTAGGAACAGGACGAAGAGAAATAGGACACGGAAACCTTGCAATGAGATCTGTTGAAGCAATTGTTCCGGAAAAAGATTCGTTCCCTTATACAATAAGAGTTGTATCTGAAATACTAGAATCAAACGGCTCTTCATCAATGGCTACTGTTTGCGGAAGCACTCTTGCTCTTTTTGATGCAGGTGTACCAATAGTAAAACCTGTTGCTGGTATAGCAATGGGGCTTATTTCCCAGAATAATAAAGCAGTAATACTAAGTGATATTCTTGGAGAAGAAGATCATTTTGGAGATATGGACTTTAAAGTTGCTGGAACAGAAAACGGCATAACCGGTTTCCAGATGGATATAAAAATATCAAATGTTACTCCAGATCTGATGAAAAGAGCATTAGAGCAGGCAAGAAAAGGGAGACTACACATTCTTGAAATAATGAAATCTTCAATGTCGACAGATACTGGTAAAATCTCTGATTTTGCCCCCCAGATAATAACACTGACTGTGGAAGCAGATAAAATAGGTACTGTTATTGGATCTGGCGGAAAAACAATTAAAGGAATTTCCGAAAAAACAGAATCAAATGTAAATATTGATGATAAAGGTAAAGTTACCATTTTTGGTAAAAATAAAGAATGCGCAGAAGAAGCAAAAAAACAGATTCTTTCACTCATTGAAGACCCGGAAGTTGGAAAGACATATAACGGTATTGTAAAAAGAATAACAGATTTTGGGGCATTTATTGAAATACTTCCCGGTAGAGAAGGTCTTTGCCATATTTCAAAACTTTCATTTGATAAAGTTAATACTGTCTCAGAGGTTTTAAAAGAAAATCAGGAATTTGTTGTAAAGCTTATAGAGATTGACAGAATGGGAAGAGTAAATCTAAGCCATATTGATGCTATTGATCCTGAACGTGCAAAACAAAAAAGAGAGCAGGAAAGAGAAGAAGGTGGCGATAGAGAAAATAGAAGTTACGGAAGAGACAGAGATCATAGAAATAACTCAGGAAGAAGACCAAATAATAACAGGAGAGGCGGCGGTTTTTTCAGGAGAGATAATAGTTGATAGGTTATTCAGAACTTGAATCAAAAGCCAGACTGATTTATGACAAAGTTGAACATACAGAAGTCTGCTCAATAGGATTCTGGTTTTTGAATGGTTCTGTTGATGAAAATAACGAACAAAAGGGGTATGCTCACTTTATAGAGCATATCCTTTTCAAAGGAACAAAAAATAAAACAACATCAGAAATAGCCCGATGCTTTGACAGGATCGGAAGCAATTTCAATGCATTTACAGAAAAAGAAACAACTTGTTTTTATTGTACTTTTCCCTCAAAACATATTGAATATGCAATAAATCTTTTATCTGAAATAATATTTTCCCCCTTATTTGAAAAATCAGAAATAAAAAAAGAAAAAAATGTAATTATAAGTGAAATACACGAATATGAAGAGCTGCCGGATGAAAACAGCTATGATCTGTTTCTTGAAAAAATGTGGCACCCTTATTCGCTTGGATATAAAATTACAGGTGAAATAAAAGATATAAAAAAGATTAAACAAGAATCTCTTTTTAATTTCTATTTGGATAAATATACACCTGAAAAACTTATTATTGCTATTTCAGGCAATTTTGATGTAAATAAAATTACAGATTTATTGAATAAAACTCTTCCAATAAAAAATAATCCTGATGCATATGACAAAGACTTAACACCTTATCTCCCTAAAAGAATCAAACCTGAAAGCAAATATAGCTTTGATTACTATTACAATCCTATAAAACAAATTCATATTAACACAGGAATTGCTTTTCCAACTCCGACAGAAATGAAAAGCTATTATGTATTTCTCTTTTTCAGCACTCTTATTGGAGAATCCATGAGTTCCAGATTATTTCAGAAACTAAGGGAAGAAAATGGACTCTGCCATTCAATTTACTCCTATAGATCGATCTTTACAGGGGTTTCAATGTGGAATATTTATGCAAATACAATGCCTGACATATATCATGATTTTATGACAAAACTTAATGCAGAGCTCTCCAATTTATTTCTTAATAAGTTTAATACTCCGGAAATAGAAGATGCAAGAACACACCTTGAAGGGGGTATTATCCTTTCACAGGAAGATATGGAGTTAAGAATGAAGAGGCTTGCACGGCATTATATCTTCAATGGAAAAAGTTATAACTTTGAAGAATCAACAGCAATGCTTAATAGTGTCTCACTTGATGATATTTATGATTTCATAGGTAAAAATATTGTAAATAAAAAATTTAATACACTTATTTATGGGAATACAAATAAAATTAATTGCAAAGAATATGATATAATGATAAAGGGCTAAAGCAATGAAAAACAATGTAGTAGTTAAATGCTTTTGCAGAAATAGCAAATATCTCCCTTTTTATGCAACAAAAGGGGCAGCAGGTGCAGATATTTTTGCAGATATAGATAAAGATGAAATATTAAAACCTGGTGAAAGAAAAGCAATTTCTTCAGGGTTAAAAATTGAAATACCGGAAGGTTATGAAGCTCAAATAAGACCAAGATCTGGCCTTGCACTAAAAAACAGTATTACTCTTTTAAACACTCCGGGAACAATTGATTCAGACTACAGAGGCGAAATAAAAGTAATTATGATAAACCTGGGAACAGAAGATTTTATAATCAAACAGGGAGACAGAATAGCACAAATGATAATTGCGCCTGTATCAAAAGCAGATTTTAAGCTAGAATTAAACTTAAATAACACTGAAAGAGGCGAAGGTGGTTTTGGTTCAACAGGATTTTAGAAGTACAATCCCACTCAATTTATATAAATGATAAAAAGTATACCTATCTATTATAAATATATTACAAGAGAATTTCTTTTATCTTTTTTAGTCTGCTTTCTTTTTTTCTTTTTTATTTTCTTTGCAAATCAGATACTTTATTTAGCTGAACAAATTCTTTCAAAAAGAATACCATTGGTAGATGTAGTATTGTTACTGGTTTATTTTATGCCCAATATGGTTTCCCTTGCTTTTCCTTTTGCTTCTCTTGTAAGCTCACTAATGGCTGTTTCAAGACTCTCTTCTGATAATGAAATATTATCAATGCAATGTTCAGGCATTAGCCATAAACAAATATTTCTCCCCATTTTAATACTTGGAGCATTTCTTGCAATATCATCTTTTATAATAAATGATTATTTTCTCCCTGCAGGAACAATAGAGTATAATAAACTTTTAAGAAAACTTATCTATGCTAATCCGGAACTTGAGATGGAATCATTCTCTGCTAAAAGATATATTGATACTGTTCTTATCACAGGAGAAGTAAAAGGTAAAAATATTGATAATATTGTAATTCTTGACAGAACAACAGAGGGAAATAAAAGATTTATAATAGCTGATAATGTTATTTTGGAAGATGATAAAGATGGAAATAGCATTATATCATTCTCTCTTTCAGATGTATTTAGCCATTTCGCTGAGCAGAAAAAAGAATTTGACTACAGCTATTTTAAAGCAGATGAAATGATTTATAATATATTATTAAGCGATCTAAGTGTTTCTGTAAGAAATCCCGGACCCCGTGAAATGAGTTCTTATGACGTTTATAAGTCAATAAAGGAGAAAGAAAAAAAACTTCAGGAAGATTATAATAATTCTATTCAAACAAATGATATAAACTATATGAATTTTACAAACAATTTTCTTGATTTATCATCAGTAAATATTTCAAAGGAACCAGGTAAAAGAAATACTGTAAATAATGAAATGATCAAACATTTTAATAATTATATTCAAGTTAATTATGATACAACTTTTGACAGAGTTCTTCAAATATTCAGACTTGAGTATCATAGAAAATTTTCTTTGCCTGCTGCATGTATCCTTTTTGTTTTTCTCTCATATCCTATTGGACTTTTTTCAACAAAAAAAAGCGGAAAATCCATAGGATTTGGAGTAGGGTTAATTATCTCTGTTTTATACTGGTGTATAATGTTTGCAGGAACCACTCTTGGTATAAGGACCAATGTATCACCAGTTTTTGCAATGTGGCTTCCTAATATTGCAATAATTGGAATTGCCTCAGTTATTTTTTCTGTGAGATTTATAAAATGATAATAATTTATCGTATGGTCATAAAATCTTTTCTACTCTCTTTTATTATCTCAATATTGCTATTCATGATGATTGTTGAACTTCTGGATATTTTTAGTAATTTGTGGCGTTATATTAATAATAATGTTCCTTTCTTATCTATATTGAAAGTGGCTCTTTTCTATGCTCCAAAATGTATTTTTTATGCGATTCCTATAGCAACCCTTTTTTCTGTCTCTTATACACTTGGTTCAATGTTTGCTAAAAATGAACTTATTGCAATATTTGGTTCAGGTATTTCAATTTATAAACTCACTTTACCTCTAATCATTTGTGGTTTAACTATAAGTGTTTTAACATTTATATTTCATGAGAATATTGTTACCAATACTTTTCATAAAAAAAATCAACTTACTGCAAGACTTCTTAGAACAGAAATAAAGTTCAATAATGATAATATAACAGTAATGAATAGCAATAGAGAGATTATTTATAATGCTGATTTCTATAATGACACTACTGAAACACTTACTAATCTAATGGTACTGGATAGATCAGAAAATAGAAGTGTCCCAACAAGAATCGACTGTAAACAGGCAGTATGGGATGTTGTAAACCTCAGATGGATTTTATTAGATTGCAGAAAATATTTTTTTAATCAAAATGAAAATAAATATAATCTTGAAACTGTTCAAAAAATAGAAGATCCAAAATATGATCTTAAGCCTTCAACCTTTAGAAAGGTTGTAAACAATATTGAAGAGATGAATGTAAATGACGCTACCGAGTGGATAGATAATCTAAAAAAAGCAGGTATTTCGCATAGAATTCAACTTATTGAATATTATAAAAGATTTTCTTTTCCGCTAACATCTTTAATTGTTGCAATAATTGCGTCATCAGTAGGTGGAAGTTTTAGAAAAAATATTGTTATAATGAGCCTTCTTACAAGTCTTTTACTTGCAGCAGGTTATTATATAATGCAGATGATATTGAGCCTTTTGGCAAGATTAGGTTATATACCTCCTCTGGCAGGTGCGTGGGGATCTTTTATAGTTTTCTTTTTCTTAAGTATTGTTTTACTAAAATATGCAAAAACATGATCTTTTGCATATAAGGATATATTAATGGACTTTAAGATAATTAAAGCAGACAGCAGCAGTAAAGCAAGAATCACAGAATTTATATTGCCTCATGGAAAAATATCAACGCCAATATTTATGCCTGTAGGAACAAATGGATCTGTAAAAGCAGTAAAGCATAAAACACTTCATGATTCAGGAATCAATTTAATTTTAAGTAATACATATCATCTTTATTTGCGACCAGGTTCTGATATTATAAAAAGAGCAGGGGGACTTCATAATTTTATCTCCTGGAACCAAAATATCCTTACAGATTCTGGCGGCTTCCAAATATTTTCTCTTGCCCCATTCAGAAAAATAACAAAAGATGGAATTAAATTCAGATCACATATCGATGGTTCATACCATACTTTAACGCCTGAAGATGTTATAGAACTTCAAAGAATATTTAAAAGCGATATTCTTATGCCGCTTGATGTCTGCACTGCTTATGGTACAGAATATAAAAAATCTATTAACGCAATAAAAATTACACACAACTGGGCAGAGCGCAGTATAGAATATTGGAAGAAATACAGAGAAGAGTGGGGTGGAGAGCTGTTTGGAATAATACAGGGAAACTTTTATAAAGATTTAAGAAAAGAGAGCGCAGAATATATATGCAACATGGACTTTCCTGGTATAGCGATCGGAGGATTATCTGTAGGAGAATCATTTGATATTTTTAATGAATTTCTTGAATATACATCAGAATTGATCGATAATAATAAACCACATTATCTTATGGGAATTGGAACACCGGAGTATATAATCGAAGCTGTAAAAAATGGGATCGACATGTTTGACTGTGTCTATCCTACCAGAATTGCACGAAACGGAACTCTCTTTACACGAAATGGCAAAATCGTAATAAAAAAAGAAATTTTTGCTGATGATTTTGGACCCATAGAAGAAAATTGCAAATGCTTTGCATGCACTAATTATTCAAGAGCATTTATAAGACATCTTTTTAAAACAAATGAAATACTTGGTCCAATGCTTGCTACAGAACATAATCTTACATTTATAAAAGATCTTATCTCGGAAATAAAATCAAATATAGAATCTGATACATTCATGGATTTTAGAAAAAGATTTTTGGATAATTATGGTAGAAACTGATAATACATCCAGAAAAAGCTCAGTATCAGCTATATTGGTAATGCT
>WRCW01000037.1 GCA_009783755.1 Spirochaetaceae bacterium | reverse complement strand
TTTTCAGCACCTTGCTCTTTTTCCAATGATGGATGTCAAAGAAAATATTGCTTTTGGACTTAAACGAAGAGGTGAGAGAGGTCCCTCTGTATATAAAAAAGTAAATAACCTTCTTGAAAGAGTTGGACTTCCTGAATATGGGGATAAAAAAATAAGTCAGCTTTCCGGCGGACAGATGCAGAGAGTTGCAATTGCCAGATGCCTTATTCTTGAGCCAACAGTTTTACTTCTTGATGAGCCGCTTGGGTCTCTTGATCTTAAACTTAGAGAACATATGAAAGTTGAGCTAAAAAAATTACAGGCAGAGGTTGGAACAACATTTATCTATATTACTCACGATCAGTCAGAAGCAATGGTCATGAGCGATTATGTTGCTGTTATGAACTTAGGTCATTTTGAACAATTGGATATTCCTCAAAATCTTTATTCAAATCCAAAAAGTTCTTTTGTTGCTCAATTTGTTGGAGATAATAATCAGTTTATTGGCAAGATGCATAAAGATGAGAATGGAAAATTCCAGGTAATATGCAATGAAAATGAAAAATATTTTATTAAGGATAGTTTTGATATTCCCGAGGAAGAAAAAACTGAAATGTATGTAAGGCCCGAAGCAATCATTATAAATCCTGATTTTGAAAAAGAGACAGGTTTTAATATTATAAAAGTAAATGTAAAAGCAATTCTTTTTGATGCTGCAAACAGCAGATTGCTGGTTATTCCAGAAGGAAGTAAAAAAGAGTTAATTGTTTCTCTTCCTCAAAACAGGCAGTTTGATTATATAAAAAGAGGCGATACTATAAATATAGGTTGGGATGCTAACTCCTCTGTATGTTTTAAAGAATCAGGAGTAAAAGCATATGAAGAACTCTAATAAACACAAAATAAAATGGGGATTCTGGATATTTTTTACACCTGTTTTTTTGTGGTTGTTTTTGTTGCTTATACTGCCTCATATAGAACTTTTAAGAATGTCTTTTGCGGGATCTTCCTATCTGGGTAAATCAGGTTTTACATTTCAAAACTATGGAGCATTTTTTAAAGAACCGATTTACTGGCTGACTTTTGTCAGAACAGCAATATATTCAGTAATTGTTACATTTATTGTACTTATTATTGCTCTTCCTGTTTCTTTTTATGTTACAAAAATTGCAAACTTAAAAACAAAAGGGTTTTTAAGCACTCTTTTGCTTCTCCCTTTTTGGGTCAGTGAACTTATAAGAGTTTACGGATGGATGATACTTCTTAGAGAAAGCGGTGTCATAAATAAGATAATGGTTGGAACAGGCTTGTGGAAAACTCCAATAGAAATGCTTTATAATGATGCAACAATGATATTGGGATTGGTTTATACATCAATGCTTTTTATGATTATCCCTATTCTCGGAGTTATGGAAAGCCTTAATGATTCATATATAGAAGCAGCTTATGACCTGGGCGCAAAAAAAATTATAATATGGAGAAAAATTATTATTCCTCACTGCATGCCCGGCATTATGTCTGGCTCCATTATTGTTTTCATGATTGTTCTTGGAAGTTTTCTTACTCCAAACCTTATGGGAGGAAAAAGCTCTCTCTGGTTTACACAACAAATCTATAATCAATTTATAATTTACTTTAACTGGAATCAGGGCGCTGCTTTTGGATTCCTTCTTTTACTAATGTCTTCTTTAATTATCTGGATTGCCTTAAAACTTTCTGGCCAGAATTTTAAAGAGGTGGTGAAATGATCAAAACACTATCGAGATCAAAAACATATAACGCAGGATTTCTTGTTTTTATAATACTATATTTTATTTTTCTTTTTGCGCCTCTTCTTATTGTCTGTATTCTTGCATTTAATGATTCAATGTTTCCTTCGCTTCCATGGAAAGGGTTCACGCTTGACTGGTTTTTCAGCAAAGGGGAAAATGGGAAAACAGGAATATTTTTTGATGCAATAAATCTAAAAAGTATTTTTGTGTCTTTGAGGGTAGCAATCTGTGTTTCAATACTTTCAACAGTTATTGGGACATGCGCTGCATTCCTTTTTGAAGAGGAAAAATTCAGGTTTAAGAATTTTTTCTATTTTCTTATGCTTGCTCCGCTTGTTATTCCTGGTGTTATTCTTGGTATCTCAATTCTTGTATTTACAAATTTTGTTGGCTTGTTTTTTGAAGAAACCATGGGCATTGATGTAAGATTCCTGCGTCCAGGGTTCTGGCTTGTAGTGCTTGGACAATTTTCGTTTATTACAACACTTGTTGCTCTTGTTGTTGGGGCAAGACTTAGAAAATTTGATAAGACTCTTGAAGAAGCTGCATATAATCTTGGAGCAAACCGTTTTCAGGTTATATGGCATATTACACTTAAATACTTAAGCCCTTCAATTGTAGGGGGAGCTGCTGTGGCTTTTTTAATGTCATTTGAGAATTTTAATACAACGCTTTTTCTTTTAGGATCTGAATCTACATTGCCAATTAATTTATATTTGCGGGTAAGAGATGGATCTACACCTGTAATAAATGCTATTTCATTTCTTCTGATTTTATGTACATCTATTTTTGCCATTGCAAATCTCTGGCTTTCGAGAAAAAAGAAATAATATAATCGACGGAGAGTATATGAATATAGATGAAGGATTAAAGCAGTTTCTTGAAAGCGTAAAACAAGGGATAAAAAAGATGAAGGAGTATAATTCCAAAGAGTTGATCCTTCTTCATCATAATGATTCTGATGGTCTTTCATCAGGAGCATTGTTGCTTAAAGCATTTCAGAGGGCAGGGTACAATGTAAAAAGATTTTCACTTGAAAAACCATATCCTGCTGTTCTTAAAAAGTTATTTGGAGAGAATTCAGGGAAAATAATTATATTTGCTGATTTTGCCGGAAAAATTGCTCCAATGATATCCAGCCTTAACAAAGGTAAAAATATTGTTATTATTCTTGACCACCATGAAGCAGAAGAATCAAAAGATATTTCAGTAATAAATCTTGATCCTGATTTATTTGGACTAAAAGGAGACAGAGATATTTCAGCCTCTGTTGTCTGTTATTGTTTTGTAAAAGAACTTGATAATGCAAATAAAGATATTGCTCATATTGCTGCCTTTGGCGGAATAGCTGATTTTTATCATATCAATAACCAGCTCTATTCTTATAACAAACTTTGCTTTGAAGAAGCAGTAGAAGTAGGCTTAATGAGAAACGAAGATAAAAATGGCAAAGAACAGTTTTTTATAATGCTTGGAAAAAAAGAGGTTAACGTAGTTGATTTTTATCCAATGATAGATATTGCAGGCGGTGTTGGTTTTTATGATGGAGGTCCTGAACTTGCTATATCTATTTTTCTTGAAGGGCTTACAGAAGAAAAGCTTTTAAAACTTAGAGAGCTTAAAAAAACAAAAGACCATATTTTTAATAAAGAGCTTGAAAATCTTAAAAAAAACAGCCTTAATGATACAGGAAATATTCAGTGGTTTGATGTAGAAAACCGGTTTTCTCCTATGGGAGTGAAAATGATTGGAGTATTTCTTGAAGAAATTGCTGATATGGATTTTATTGATCCTGATAAATATTTATCAGGGTTCATGTTTGTACCTGATAATGTTCCTGGGTTTGGAAATATAAAAATGGGACAAACAAAAGTCTCAATGAGAGGGTCCCACAATCTTTCTTCAAAGATAATAAATAAAAAAATGCCGGGAATGAATGAATTCCTTCCCGAAGCTACAAATAATTTGGGTGGATTTGCAGATGCCAGTCATCGTATAACTGCCGCTACTACGATAAATATAGGTAAAGAAAAAGAGCTAATGGAAGAGGCTCAGAAAATATTAGAAAGTAAAATGAAAAAAATGGAGGATTAAATGGGAAAAGGTTCTGCTTTTGGAAAAACAATTCTTATAGGAGATCAGTTTGTTAAACATGGGGTTCCAGCAATTCTTTCAGCGCTTCCATATCAGACAGATACAATTGTCGAAAGAGAGGCAAAGGGGAAAGGTTTTACAGTAATTGATAACAGGGAGGAAGTTCCTGGATATAAAGAGGAAAAAAAAGAATCTTGCTATAGATCGTATGCACATATGATTGATGTCATGAAGCTTAATCTGAAAAAGAATCCTATAAAAATCACTGTAGGGGGAAATTTGCTTGCTGGAAGCGGAGTAGGTGCAAGTGCTGCAATAAGTGTCTCATTTGCAAGAGCTTGTAATGCTGAATTCAAATTAGGGATGGATAAAATAGAAGAGAATTATATTGGCTGGGAAGGTGAGCATGCATATCATGGTATGCCAAGCGGAGTAGATAATACAGCTTCATCTTTCGGCGGACTTATGATGTATACGATCCGCGATGGGAAAAAAATGTATGAAAGAATTGTCCCTGCAAAACCTATATATGTTGTGCTTGCAAACAGCGGCATCACATATAATACAGCTCTTCTTGATGTACATGTTAAAGACCTTATTAATAATAATGCTGAACTTTTATATTCCAGACTCATCAAGATCACGGGGCAGGCATATGATATGAGAAAGGCAATAGAAAAAGGGGACCTGAAAGAAGTTGGAAAAATAATGATAGAAAACCAGAAGCTTTTAAAGGAGATGGGTTTTAGCCACAAAACGCTTGATGAATTGTGCGCAAGATCGATCAGCATGGGGGCTTATGGTGCAAAACTTACAGGCGGCGGTAAAGGCGGCTATATGGTTGCCCTTGTAAAAGATACTGCAACACAGAAAAAAATAGCAGCAAAGTTCGAATCCGAAAAGATCCCTGTAATTACAGCACAGCTTGGAATCAACGCAGTAGATAACGTAAAATTCAGGTTGTTAAAATAAATATTATTTCCGGTGTTCTGTTGCCCTGATCCTAAGGCTTGGGTTTGGGCAGGTCGCCGGTATCAGCGCTACATCCCTGCGTAACCCTAATGGCGGCGCCCCGCGCTCTTCGCTTCCCCACGCTTATCGCGACCTCCCTGTCGCTGCGTGGGACGTGGCATCCGTGCCGCAGTCCCTGTCGCAATCTTGTTACAGCCGTTTTGCTAAAATAATATCAGTTGCTTCTTTAAAACCTTTAGCTGATTCTTTTTCTGTAATATATGTTGGAAAATAGATTAGTCTGTCTAAAAAGGTTTTTATATTTGCAACGGCTATTGTGTTTTTTAGTTTCTCAAACATTGGCTCATCATTAAGGGAGTCGCCTGCAAATATTATTTTATCCTCCATTTGTTGAATAGATTTTCCTGTAAGATCTTCAAGAAAAATATTAAAGCAAGTTAATTTGTCATAATTGCCATACCAGCAGTTTACATGAATGCTTGATACTTTATATGTTGCCCCCTCTTCTTCCGCAATTTTACAAATTTTATCGATCTCTTTTTGGCTAAGAGGCCCTACATCTTCTGTAAAATCAACAGCAAGGTCAGCTACTCTAAAAGGCTGATCAGATGCAATACCGCATCCAGGAACTTCTTTAAGAACTCTTTGTTTTATTGTATTAAGTTTGAGCTGTCCCTCTTTCCGCATCTCTTCTGTCTGCAAATACTTTCTTATGACTTTTCTTTTTTTCTCATCATGGCGATAATAAAACGCTCCATTTTCGCCAATAACTCCTGCAACAGGCCACATTCGGGCAAAATGATCGCACCACCCGGCAGGTCTTCCTGTGACAGGTACTATATTTATTCCATTTTTATAAAGCTTCCAAATTGATTCAATAGACTCAGGCGGAAGTTTTCCATGTTCAGTAATAGTGTCATCTATATCTGTAAAAACATACTCCAGATTTTTACAAAGATCTTCGCTTATGTTTGATATTGGTTTTATATTATTCATTTTTACCTTCTGCTGAAATTATATTTGTAAAAATTATTTTTATCAATCGGGGTACATAGACGGCTTCGCCTAACTTGACTCTTGGAACATCATGTGCAAAAATAATATAATAGAGGAATTAATATGGAAGTAAAAAAATCTGAAAGACTTAAGTCTGTAAATTATGCAATAAGAGGGCCTGTTTATAATGCAGCATACGAACTTGAAAAAGCAGGACAGAAGATCTTAAAATTAAATATCGGTAATCCGGCACAATTTGGTTTTGATACAGACGATATTATAAAAAATGCTATAATAAAGCATATTAATGCAGCGCAAGGCTACTGCCATTCCCAGGGGCTGATAGAAGCAAGAGAAGCTGTAAAAAAATATAATACTGCCAAAGGAATAAAAGAAGTATCAGAAGAAGATATTTTCATTGGTAATGGAGCAAGCGAACTTATAACAATGTCGCTTCAGGCTTTGATAAATCCAGGAGATGAAGTTCTTGTGCCTGCTCCTGACTATCCGCTCTGGACTGCTTCTGTAAATCTTGCTTCCGGAAATGCTATTCACTATATATGTGACGAGCAATCAGGATGGAATCCTGACATCAATGATTTACGGAAAAAAGTTACAAAAAAAACAAAAGCTGTTGTTATTATAAATCCTAACAACCCAACAGGCAGTGTGTATACAAAAGAAACTATCAAAGAAATTATAGAGATATGCAGGCAAAATAATCTTGTCCTTTTTTCCGATGAAATATATGACAGAGTTGTTTATGATGGAAAAACCCATATTTCTCCTGCTGCTCTTGCAGATGATATCCTTGTAATAAATTTTAATGGCCTATCTAAAGTATTCAGGGCATGCGGCTTCAGACTTGGCTGGATGATTTTGAATGGAAACAAAAAAGGGGCATCTGATTTTATTGATGGCCTTAAAGTTCTATCAACCATGAGACTTTGCAGCAACGTCCTTTCACAAGTGGCGCTAAAAGCAGCAATTGAGTCTGATAATTCGATCAAAGCTCTTGTTGAGCCTGGTGGAAGACTTAGAGAACAAAGAGATGCTGCATGGAAGCTTCTTAATGATATTCCGGGTGTAAGCTGTGTTAAAGCAGAAGGTGCTCTATATATGTTCCCAAAAATAGATAGTAATAAATATGGAATAAAAAATGATGTAAAATTTATTTTAGATCTTCTTAATGACAAAAAAGTTCTTTTTGTTGAAGGAACTGGTTTTAACTGGAAAGAGCCTAATCACTTTAGAATTGTTTTTTTACCCGAAGTTAAGGATCTTCAGTATGCAATATCTCAGCTTAAGGATTTTCTTGTAGTTTATAAACAGAATTGAAACAGTTTGACAAAAATAAAAACCTGACAGATATGTCAGGTTTTTATTTTTATGAGACAGTAATTTCTGCTTCATTTAAAAATAATATCCAAGCCCTAGTTTTATTCGGGGACCACTCGCCATGTCCACTTTATCATAGGCATCTCTCTCGCTTTGACTTGGTACTCTAATGCTCCACAGAAATTCTCCGCGAATAAAAAGACTTTTAGTTAGTGCAAAATCTGTGCCGACTCCACCGTGAAATCCCAGTGTGCTACTATCTGATGGGTTATCTGCTGTAATTCCCTTTTCTTCAACATGGAAAACAAAAAGGTAACTAATCCCTAAAAGTGGAAAAACATCAAAGCGCCCAAATGTGAATGGATATTTACCCAATAAACATACTTCTATAGCCTTATGATCTGGTTTACTGGATAGCCAAACCTCCCCGCCTACCATATCACCGACAGGATCCCTTGTTATTGTTGATACTTGGGTTTCTGATCCGCCACTACAATAAGCAAGACTTAATTCTACATAGGTTGCGTCAAAAAATAGAAATATACCCATATTATCCATTTGGCCATTTATAGCTTTTACTGTTGTTGTATATCCCATAGTGCTTGTTTCGCTTTTGCCGCCAATACCAGAATAGCCTTCAAGCAGAAGTCCTCCTCCAAAACTCATTTTAAAATCTGCGCCAAATGTTATTCCTATAGAAATAAGAACAAAAACCGTGCAAAAAACAAATCTTTTCATAATTATAAAATCCTTTACATTTTGTCTGTCGATATTGTTTTAAAACCAGCACAAGCTAGTATGTTTTTTTGTTATAAAACGATTGTGAAAGAAAATTATTCATCTTATCTTCCTGGCTCCTTTGTGCTTTGGTAAGATATTATTCCATAAACTTAATATGAAGTTCATCCATCTGCTGTTGAGAAAGCTCCGAAGGAGAAGAATCCAGAGGAGACATCCCCGCAGTATTTTTTGGAAACGCAATTACTTCCCTTATGGAATTTTCTCCACGCATTATCATTAACAATCTGTCAAGTCCTGGAGCTATTCCTCCATGTGGAGGGGGGCCATATTTAAATGCGTCAAGCAAAAATCCAAATTTATTCATTGCTTCTTCTTCCGAGAATCCCACAATATTAAAAATTCTTTTTTGTATAACCGGATCATGAACTCTTATGGAGCCTGATGCGATTTCATATCCATTTAAAACAAGATCGTAGAGATCCCCTTTTACAGAAGCAGGATCTTTTTCCATTGTTTCCAGGTACTGCTGCTGTGGCATTGTAAACATATGATGAGCAGGATCCCATTTCTTTTCATCTTCATTCCATTCAAATAGCGGAAAATCAATGATCCATACAAATTCAAATTTTCCTTTTCCTGCAAGATCAAGATCTGCTGCAAGTTTATTCCTTACAGCACCAAGCGAGGTGCACGATATTCTCCATGTGTCTGCTACAAAAAGAAGCAAATCTCCGTTTTCTGCTTTTGCTCTATCTATTATATTTTTTTCTTTATCTTTAAAAAATTTAGAAATGCCCCCATCAAGACCTGCTTCCGTTACTTTCATCCATGCAAGACCTTTTGCCTTGAATATTTTTGCAACATCCTCAAGTTCTGTAATTTGTTTGCGCGAAAAATTACCGCAACCTTTTGCATTTATAAATTTAACTGCTCCATTGTTTTCTGCAGCAGAGCGAAAAACAGAAAATTCAGATTCTTTTGCAATATCAGTAAAATCTTCAATTGCAAGATCAAATCTTAAATCCGGCTTATCTGTTCCGTAAAAATTCATGGAATCATGGTATGTAAGTCTTTTAAATTCTTTTGGCAGATCTCTTCCAATGTTTTTTGAAAAGATATGCTGCATCATCCCTTCTGTAAGTTTTAAAATATCTTCTTTATCCACAAAACTCATTTCAATATCTATCTGTGTAAATTCCGGCTGCCTGTCTCCGCGTGCATCTTCATCCCTGTAGCAACGCGCTATCTGAAAATATTTATCAAACCCCGAAACCATTAAGAGCTGCTTATAAATTTGGGGGGATTGAGGAAGTGCAAAAGCTTTTCCTAGATACAATCTTGAGGGAACAATAAAATCCCTTGCTCCTTCAGGTGTTGTTTTAATAAATGTTGGTGTTTCTATTTCAAAAAAATCAAGATCACTAAGATACTCTCTTACAGCAAAAGTTACTTTATGCCTTAGCTTGATGTTTTCTTGCATTTTTTCTGTGCGTAAATCCAGAAAACGGTATTTAAGACGTAAATCTTCTCTTGCTTCTGCTTTTTCATTTATCATAAATGGGAGTGTTTCAGATGTTGAAAGAATTATTACTTCTTCTGCTGCGATTTCGATTTCCCCTGTTGCCATTTCTTTATTGATCATTTCAGGAGGTCTTTTTCTAACTATTCCTGAAACTGAAATACAATACTCAAATTTGAGTTCCGAAGCAGTTTGTTTTAATTGGATAGGTGCATCTTCATCAATAACTACCTGAACAATGCCATATCTGTCTCTTAAATTTATAAAATGGATACCACCATGGTCTCTGTTTTTGTGGACCCATCCATTCAATACTACTTTTTTTCCATTTTCGGAAGCTGAAAGCTCTCCACAAGTGTTTGTACGTTTTAAGAATTTCATGAAAAATAATTTATCATTAGAAAAGAACATGTTCAAGTTATTGTAATTGAGAAAAAAAATAGGTATGTTTATTATCTATAAAGAAAAGGTAAAAAATGAATTTTAAATATGTAAAAATTTACAAGTGGCTTGAAGAGCAAATTAAGACAGAAAAAATTAAAGTTGGGGAAAGGTTGCCCACAGAAGAGAGTATTGCTGTAAATTTCGGCATTAATAGAATGACTGTAAGACAAGCAATAGATCAATTTGTTGTCAAAAAAATGGTTAGAAGAAAAAGAGGGGGAGGAACCTATCTTTTAAGAAAAAATCCCGTGGAATATATTTGGCAGTTTAATAATATATCAAGTTTTACTGAATCTATGGAAAAAAGCGGGATCGAAGCTTATACAAAGAATGAAACAATGGAAGTAATAGAGGCAGATCAAAATATAAAAACCCTTTTGAATCTTTCCAATAATTCCAGAGTTATTCATTCACTTAGGGTTAAATATGCAGAAGATGACCCGGTTTGTATTGAAAGAAGTTATTTGCCGTATGAAAAATTTAAGGAATTGCTAAATATTGAAATTAAAGGATCGCTTTATCGTGTTCTAACTGAGCATTTTAATACAAATCTTGTAAAATCTACACAATATTTAAGTTCAATACTCCTTATGGGAGAACAGGAAATGGCTCTTTTAGGTTTAAGTAAGCCTATCCCATGTCTTTTAGTTGAAAGTGTGTCCTATGACTCCAATAATGTCCCTGTTGAAGTTCTTTATTCCTGTTTCAGGGGCGATAGATACAAGTTTAAAATCGAATCCGGAGAATATATCCCAAAAAAATAGGACAGAAGGTTCTCTTCTGTCCTATTTTTCTTAACTAAAACTTAAAGTTATTATTTTAGAAAATTTGTATAATAGGTTTTAGCCTGTCCAAGACCTGGAAGCGCTTCTGTATACATTTTCTTTTCCATATAAATGGTTGAAAGATCATATATAGCTTTTGCTCTGCCATATGGTTCCTTTGTCTCATCTACATCTGGTTTTGCTTTCAAGAACTGTGCTCTAAGATCTTTAACCTCAGCATAAAGAGCTGTTGCTTCGTCTTTGTCTGGGCTAGCAGGTGCAGAAGCACAAGCAAAGAATACTAATCCTGCAAAGCAGATAAGAGCAATAAGTAATAAACTTTTCTTCATATTTTCTCCTCCTAAATAATTAAAAATTGATAAACACAACCGCCTGATCATGATTAGCAACCTTTATATATAAACGTTTCACTTAATTATTACTTAAAATTATTATTTTTGCAAGTAAAAATTTGTTCAATAATAATATAATTTATAGTAACAAATATTAGATTAACTAATATTTAACTGGGGTTGCAACACCGCACTCTTTAAGAGCATCAGTAAGAACTTTAAAAGCATCTCTAATATCCTGTACTGTAAGGCAACCAAGGTTGCAAACTCTGAATGTGTCGAGGTCTGCAATTTTTCCTGGATAGATTGTAACACCATTTTTAAAGAGATAATCATGGATTTTCCCAAAATCAAATTTTGGATCTTTAGGATATTTGATCGAAACAACAAGTCCTGTCTGTTTTTCAACAGGGAGAATGTCCTGGAAACCAAGTTTTGTCATTTCTTCGCGTACAGCCTTAAAACCATCCATGAATCTTTTGTATTTTGCCTGTTCGCCTTCTGCGAAATGCTCTTTTATAGCCTGCTGAAGTGAATAAATTATCTGAACAGGAGGTGTAAAATGGAGCTGTTTGTTTTTCTTGAAGTAGTCATACTGTCTCCAAAGGTTTGTATAGTAAGATCTGGGCTTATAAGTTTTGGTTTTTTCAATTTCTGATGTTTTTCCAACAAGGAATGATACACCTGTAAAGGCATTTAATCCTTTTTGTGAAGATGCCATACAGAAGTCGATATTATCATCATAAACATTCATTGGGATAATGCCATATGTTGATGTTGTATCTGATACAAGTATTGCGTTGTATTTGTGGGCAATGGCTCCTATTTCTCTTAATGGGTTGCAAAGACCTGTTCCTGTTTCCTGATGTACTACGTATACCACAGCAACATCCGGATTTTCTTTTAATGCATTTTCCACTTTTGCAAGGTCTGGAAGATCCAAAATATCAAATTTGAGATCTACAACAGGAATTCTGCAGAAATTACATACATCTACAGCTCTCTGGCTATATGCGCCATTATTTATTACAAGCGCTTTTTTTCCATCAGGGACAAGTGAGCTTAATGCTACATCGATATTTATAGTTCCTGAACCTGCAAAAAGAACTGCTGTATAATCAGAAGTTTTTCCATGCACAACCTTTACAAGGTCATCACAAATATCTCTTACGATCTTGGCAAAATCTTCTTCCCTGTGGCAAATATCATCCTGTATAAGCGATGCTTTTACTGTTTCTGTTGTTGAAGAAGGGCCTGGATTTAAAAGAATTGTTCTTTTTACTGTTTTAGATATTTTTTGTTCTTTAAGTATCATTTCTTATTCTCCTTTAATAATACCCATAATTTATTTATATATTTAACCGTATTCTAACACTCGAAAAATAATAGTCAATCCCGCTCACCTGCTTATTTTTAAAATATTTATCTTAGAACTTAAAAATATGAGAAATAGTTATGAATTTTTAGTAGATATCTATAGAAGTATTATTAATTTGAAAAACATTGGAGATATTAGATATATATGCGATATTTGGAATATAAAAAATCAGTGAAAAATATGTTGTTGCTTTCTTGACAAAGTGGGGCAAAAAAGCGTTAAAATAATAGAATCTTTTGGCTTTTTATTTGGTATTATTAAACTTTAAAAAGTTTATATTTTTATAGAGACTTTATTTGTGGCTTTTATATTTTTTCCATAAAATATATTTAGCTGTAAATTTTCTTTGGTTCAAAGAAATATAAAAATCTAAAATAAGGAAAAAATTGATGAGTGATGAACAAGAAAGCATTGATATGTCAACAATGACAGAAGCGGAAAAAAAGCAAGTACTTGAAGCTCAGGCAAGAGCTGCACAGGTTCAGAAATCAACCTCAGGTCATAGAGCGCTTCTGCATACAGGCGTAATTGTTATGACAATTATTGCCGGTCTATTTTCTGTTTTCCAGATTTATAATGTTTTTGGAGGACTTACAGCTCTTAGGCAGAGAGCCATACACCTTGCTTTTGCATTAATAATCTGTTTAGTTAAGTTTTCTGCAAATAAGAATAAAGGTCTTAAAGAACCATGGTTGCCGTATGTTTTTGTTGCTATAGGTCTTTGGACAGCTATAATTCTTCCATTAAAGCTACCGATGTTCGGACCAGTAGGAATAATTGCATTATTAGTATTATTTGGCATTCTTTATGTTAGCAGAATATTCACTGAAAAGTGGAGAATTAAAAATGGCGAAGAATATGAAACCCATGTTATATGGTATGACTACATATTCATGGCTTTTGCCTTAATAGGATGTATATACATCGCAGTATATGCTGATGATATTTTATCAAGAGCTGGTATAGTTTTTATTAAAGACCAGGTTATTGGATTCTTCCTTATATTAGCTGTATTTGAAGCAACAAGAAGGTCTATCGGATATATTCTTATGTATATCGGTCTTTTTATGCTTCTATATTGCAGATTTGGAAATATTCTTCCTGATACATCGATATTCTGGCATCCTGGTTCTAACCTTTTTATGATAGTAAGACACTTCATACTTACAGACTCAGGTCTTTGGTCATCGCCTCTGGGAGTATGCGCAAGCTATATTGCAGCATTCTTGTTGCTTGGTGCATCTCTCCATGCTTCAGGACTTGCAGAGGTCATGCTTAAAACTTCAAAAGGTATTTTCGGAACCATGGTCGGCGGACCAGCGAAGATGACAGTTATTGCAAGCACCATGTTCTCTTTGATAAGTGGTTCTTCAACATCAAACGTTGCTACAACAGGTCCTGTAACAATACCTCTTATGAAAAAGACAGGTATTCCAGGTTACTTTGCAGCTGGTATCGAAGCTTCCTCTTCCATGGGTGGGCAGATTACTCCCCCTATAATGGGCGCTGTAGCTTTTATTATGGCAGAATTTTTGGGAGTACCTTATCTTAAAGTAGCGCTGGCAGCGACTCTTCCTGCAGTACTTTATTATACTTCTGTATATTCCATGATTCACTTTGAAGCATATAGAATAGGCGCTTTTGGTCTTCCAAGAAGTGAAATTCCACCATGGAAAAGATTCGCTATTACACGCTGTTATCTTGCTTCACCATTGATTGTTCTTGTTGCAATGCTTATCCTGGGATGGACACCATCAATGGCAGCTTTCTGCGCATTTATTTTGTGTCTTGCCCTTTCGATGCTAAGAAAAGAAACAAGACTTACTCCTAGAAAATTCTGGAATGTATTATCCTCAGCTGGACAAACACTAACCGTAGTTGCTGTTCCTTCAGCAGTTGCAGGCTTTGTAGTTGGTACAGCTACACTTACAGGTCTTACTCCAAAAATGTCATCTGCACTTGCAGTAATTGCGCAGGATAACTTTTTGCTTACTCTTATTCTTACACAATTAATGTGTCTTGCCATTGGTATGGGTGTTCCTACTGTTGCTAACTATATTCTTATGGCAATTATAACAATTCCAATCATGATCAGAGTTGGTGTAGAGCCAATGGCTGCTCACCTTTTCTGTTTCCACTTTGGAATAATGTCTGAGATTACACCACCTGTAGCTATTACGTCGTATACGGCGGCGGCGATTGGAGGAGCCAACTTCTGGCGTACAACATTCTCTGCTACAAGACTTGCAGCAGTTGCTTATATTGTACCTTACTTCTTTGTATACAATACAACCCTCTTGCTGGGACAACATCCTTTCCATCCAAGACTTATTTTTATCGTTGTTACCGCAATATTTGGAACAGTTGTCTTTGCCTCTGTTATGGCTGGGTACCAAAAGCGAAAACTATATTGGTGGGAGAGAG
>WRCW01000036.1 GCA_009783755.1 Spirochaetaceae bacterium | reverse complement strand
TTATGAATATAGACAAAAATATGGTGGTTTTTCAGGTCATACAATCGTCAGGCTGCTTGACCCCTGTGAATTCAATTTTACTTATAAAAACAAAAAATATGCAGGAACCGTAGATCTTGAGCGTATGCGTTCACAAACAAGTAGTTCAAGCTATGTGAATACTACTCACAGAATATTATATCTTTATATTGATGATATCCTATTTTGCGAGAATTATTACTATTGATTGTATCTTTCCAGGTAATCATAGCAAATATTCTGGCTTGAATAATATTTTTGGAATATGACATAATAAGAAAAATTATTAAATTAATGCTAAATATCTCAAAAAACTATATTCTTGGAGCAATTGCTGGTGATGTAATTGGTTCTTCTTATGAATTTAATAATATCAAGTCTCTTGATTTTGAACTTTTTACAAATGATAAATGATTTTGAGACCTGATTTAATAAAAGATGTAGTAACTCCATTTTCAGAAAAGTATTGGAAGTAATATAATATTGTCATAATCTTGTTTCTCAATGCCCCTGCCCCAATTATCGCTTGCCTTAATCGTTATGCGCTACCACTTTGAATTATGAATGATATTATTGACAGAAATAAATTCATATTATAAAATAATGCAGGAGCTAAATATATGATATGTCCTAAATGCGGTAGTGATCATATAAGCGAAGAATTTCATACAACAACAGATACCCAAACTAATAACTATAATGTAGGTTCCGGTATTTGCGGAGCACTATTATTTGGATGGCCAGGGCTATTATGCGGGTTATGTGATAGCGGTCAAAAAAATAAAACCATACAAACAAAAGTTATATTTAAATGCAACAATTGTGGAGCAACCTTCTACCAATAGAAAAATGAATGATAATTTAGTAATAAAAATATGGGCATTTTTTATGAAAATTGGTGATAAATCCGGATGTCATCAAAAACCAGAACGCAGCTTTTTTTTATATAAGTACCAATTTCCATTATGCAGCAGGTGCACAGGTATATTAAGTGGACAGATAATCTGCTTTATCGCATATGTTATAGGAATAAGGATATCATTCATTTTTGATATTTTATTTTTATCAATTATGTTTTTAGATTGGTACCTGCAATACAAGAATATTATTGAATCAACAAATTTACGAAGATTTATTACCGGTAATTTTGCAGGCATAGCACAAATTAGCATTATATTAAAATTAATTTTTATTATCTTCAAAATCTAATTATAAATGTTCCTAATTGAAACAATCTTGATTTTTATAAAATAACACATAAAATGGAGAGCTAGCATGACTGCGGGGCGATATTGATCAGCATATTACAGAAGGGAGACTTATATGTTTAAAGCAAGGCTAAAACAAAAGAAAATAGTGTTGTTATCTATTTATATCTGCATAATTATTATACTGGCATTCGGAATATTATCATGTAGTAAAAAAGAAAAAATAAAAACAGAAACATTTAGTTTTCATGGGCAAACAGTAAAATTATTATCAGATGGTAACTTTACTGCATCCCTTGCTCATGGTGTTAAAAAAAGTGGAACATATACAAAAACAACAGATAATGAAAGAATAATTATATCATTCAATGTAAAAGGTAATGTAGCAGTTGGTATGATCATCAACAATTTCTTGCATCTGCCAAATGAATGGGATGATGGTCATAGTCATGGAAATATCTTTCCTAAAGGTAAATAATCACGTATGGGAACATTGTTTTTGTTGAAATGAGACATCAGCTTAAAATAGTTTTAATTATTTTTCGAATTGATATGCTTTGCGACTTTTTCCCGTAATTGATCCGGAATAAACGGCTTAACAATAAAATCACAAGCTCCAAGACTCATAGCCGCTGTAAGATTGTCCACGGTCCCTTCAGATGTCAGGAAAACAATCGGAGTATTTTTGTGCTCCTCAAAACCACGAATAATAGGAATAAGCTCAAAACCATTCAGCTCAGGCATTTGGTAATCCAGCAAGAATAGATCGGGTTTCACTTGTTTTAGCACGTTTTCCAGCATTGCTGGCTTAGGTAACTTGAATACTTTATAATTTTTGCTCAAAACCGCTGCTACTGCTTCAAGAATAGCCGGAGAATCATCAACAGTAAGCACTAGAAGCTCATGATCTTCTTTTTTCTCGTCCAATACTTTTAAGCAAGATAATAAGGTTGAATCTGCTTTGGGAAAATCATCCTCTTCTTTTGTTATTTTAGCAGTCATTATTTGTGAATAAAGATTATTAAACCCATGATCTATCTTTTCCGCATGAAAAGCAGCCACTCTATGATCACCTTTCCCGCATGCATTTCTAATCTCATTCATGTCACGAATATATGTTTCGCAGCGCATCTCTTCAAATAAGGTAATCATGTCCTTAATACTTTTCCAATCTTTGATGCCAGAGCTATCACCGGCAAATTCTTTAATTGCATCAGAAGTATTGGGTGCAAGGTTTACAAATTGCGACAGCATCTTGAAATACCTTCCAACAGTAAGCTTTTTATTATTCTCAGCAACACGGCGTATGTTTAATTCACTCAGCTTTAAAAGAGCTGTAAGATTAAAATCATAGATTGTAGAATCATCAGAGGTCATGATTGTTTGCTCCTTTTACAAGTAATCCTTACCTAAGTTCATTTTCGAAAGTTTTTCGATGATTTCATTTACATTGAATTGCTGTACATTTTCCCATAACCAATGAACAAGCTCGCCATTGGTTTCATATTCATAACCTTCAAGTTCTTTAACAGCATTTTCAACTGTTTTCATATCAAAAGTATAGCAGGCTTCCAATATTTTGACCAGCACATCTTTATCTGGTCTGGGTTTTATAGTCTTATGATCTTGTGCTGATATTTTAGACTGCATCTCATTGAGGTCTGCCAACAGTTTAATTATAGTTTGCACTAAATCCGGAGTCTTTTCGCACACATATCCTAAATTCCCTTCTTTAGCTGCTTTTTCAAGATCTTCTGCTTTATCGCCAACGATGTTTGCACCAATGTTGCGGCTAGATCCCTTTATGCCATGAACAGTTATAGTATAGTCTTTTAAATTATCTTTATTTATTTCTTTGATTGAATCAAGAAGATTCCTGACATTTGCAGAGTATGAACGCAATATCTGCAAGTAAGTTTCTCCGTCACCGCTAAAACGTTCAAGTCCTGCTTTCAAATCAATCCCATTGATTTTATATTTAAGTATTGAAGATTGATAACTGGAAACCAGCTCAGAACTCTCCTCTTGTTCCATGCCCCATTTTTCATCCTCCATTGATTTATCCCTAACCCAATGGCGGATAACCGAATCAAGCCTGGAAATATCAATGGGTTTTGATAAAAAGTCCTGAAATCCTTTGCTCAAAAACATTTTCTCATTGCCGGCGATCGCATTAGCAGTCAGAGCAATGATCGGTATATTTTTTGCATAGTCTGTGCCTATATCTCTTATTTTTTCAGTTGCCTCTATACCATCCATACCCGGCATCATATGATCCATAAAAATTGCATTGTACTTAGTGCTTTCCATGCGTATTACGTCTATTGCCTGCTGTCCGCTTGCTGCAGTATCGATTTGCATACCATATGGTTTCATCAAACCCTTTGCCACATCCAGGTTAGTAGCATTATCATCAACAACAAGTACAGAGGCGTATGGCAGTTTTATACGTACAAACTTTGTATTTTTGTTTCGTCTATGATTTGAATACCTGAAGCTCTTTAAACTTTTTGCAACTTCCAGGCCTATTGTTGCGTCAGTAACATGCTTTTGCTTGACTCTTACCCTGAATATACTCCCTTTTCCGTACTCGCTTTCCACTGTGATGACACCATTCATCAACTCTGCCATCTTTTTGGCAATAGGAAGCCCAAGTCCTGTCCCTTCGATCTTTCGGTTGGTTTTTAAATCCATCTGTGTATAATTGGAAAACAGATTTCCAATATCCTCTGGTTTGATACCTATGCCGGAGTCACTGACCCAAGCCTGGAGCCAAACCACATCATCCTCATGTACACAATCAACTCCTAGTTCTACAGTTCCCTGCCGTGTGTACTTAAAGGCGTTGGACAACAAGTTGCTTAAAATCTGTTTGATTCTAAGTTCATCACCATATAGCTTCGCTGGCAGGTCATCCGGGATATCCAGAATAAATTGAATGGGTTTCTCGCCTATACGAAGGACATTGTTTGTAACAGTATCATTGATAAGACTTGGAGTATCATATTCACTCTCTATAAGTTCGAACTTCCCTGCCTCTATTTTGGATATGTCTAAAATATCATTGACCAGACTAAGAAGGGTTTCGCCTGCACTGTAGATCTTTTCCAGATTAGTCTCAGCTGTTTTATTTAAACCACGCTCCTCAAGCACCAACTCGGACAAACCAATTACAGCATTAAGAGGAGTACGCATCTCATGGCTCATGCTGGCAAGAAAATCACTTTTTGCATTGTTTGCTTTTTGCGTGTCCATTAAAGCTGTTTTGAGTTCAGCGGCAGTTTTTTGAAGATTCAGTGTCATTTCATTATGCATCAGGGCATTTGCAATAAGTAAACTGCCGGAACGGAGAGTGGTAGATACTTCTTCGGAAAAAACAGTTTCATCCTGGCAGTTGTCACAGCCGACAAAGCCCCAAAATTCATCCTGCACAAATACCGGCGCCACAAATATGGATTTTATTCCATGCATATTCATACGCAATTGCTCTATTGGCAACAAATTACGTGTTAATGAATTAATGCACTCTCCTCTCGTCAATATCCGCTCAAAGGTGGGTATGTTACTTTCATATGGTACCTCTGTAGATATTTCACTGCTTGTGCGCATCCGTTCATTTGCGATCCATTCATCAATCAGCGTGCAACACAATTTTCCATTCCTGATACTGTTTTTCCATATACAAACACGGTCAGCATTTACTGCTTTACCGATCATGCACATGGATAATTGTAAATTACTCTCAAATTCATCGCTTCCTGATTGAAGCAATATATTCGCAGCTTTATTTATGCTGTCCAGAAGAGTTGATTTTTGATGGATTTCCTTCATCATCTCTTTTTGCTCGCGCAGGTCACGAACATACCCGGCTACGGCAAAATCATCATCATATACAACGCGGACAAGGGTGATCTCTGAGGGTATCAGGATGCCATCTATGGTCTGGTGCATCCATTCGAGCACAATCTGGCCTTCTTTAAATGTTCTTTTTATGTAAATCTCCAGCATCTCAGATGTGAGGGAACCATCAGGCTGATATTCAGGCGAAAGTTCGTGAAACCTATTCAAAAAGTCCTGCTTATCTTTCACTTTAAATAAGCGGACCGATTCTTCATTGCAGTCAAAAAGTTTTATATTCTTGTCCCAAAGGGTTACAGCAAGAGGGGCTGCATCCAATAAAAGCCGTGTGCGAAGGTGTGCTTCGCGAATTTTAGTAGATAGCAGATTGCGATTTATAGCGCTGCACAACATCTTGCTGACTGATCTTAGAATAGTAATCTCATCTGCCGTGAAGACACGTTCGCTTACACAATCGCATATACTAAAGAATCCCCAAAAAATATTTTTTATAAAAAGTGGTATTATAACAATAGTTTTTATTTCATAGGCACCCAATATCCGCTGCTCTTCCTCAGACATTTCCGCAACTAACCCACTTAAATATTCGCCTCTTGAAAAGAGTCCTTCCCACCTGGGTATTGCTGAGTAAGGAAACTGAAGACCTAAAGGAACAGCAGTTTTTTGCTTGCCAATATCACTGAGCCAATCATATGTGTGTACGAAGTGAAGCACCCCATTTATCTTCTCGTTACGCCAAATATGCACGCGATCAGCATTCACACCACGCCCAACAATTGCCAGACTTTCCAAAAGCGCTCTTGCAATATCAGTATCATCATCTTCTGTTGACAAAAGAGCCTGGACAGCGGAGTTTCCTGTTTGTAATAATTTGTTCCTGTTTTCAATAGTTTCCATCATCCGATTGTGTTCTCGCATATCCCTTGAATAACCGGCAACAATAAAATCATCTCCATATTTAAGGCGGACAAGAGTAACCTCTGATGGAATGAGCTCGCCATCCGTAGTGCGAAAAACCAACTTCGAAACGCATCTGCCATCTGTAAATGCTTTTTCAAAAAGTCTTTGTCCTTCTGCATGAGAATCTCTTCCATCTGGTTGGTATTCGGGATAAATCTCAAAATACCGCTCCATGAATTCTTGTTTATCTTTAAATTTAAAAAGTTTGACAGATTCTTCATTACACTCGAACAACTCGTACTTTCCGTCATCAACTCTTTTCATTAGTCTGCAGGCAAGTGGTGTTGCATTTAACAAGATTCTCATACGTTCGTGTTCTTCGTTGATCCGCTCTGTTTGCGCCAGGATTGCATCATTAAGTTCTGTTAAAGCTTCATTTTGTTCCTGGATCTTTTTAAATGGTTTGATTGCGCTACCGGAAACAAAAAGAGAAACGATCGCTCCTATGACAAGAAAAACGAGAGAAGCCAACAGCAGCCCATTTTGAACATTTTTCAATGGGCTTTCATTGATTGGGGCAACCACACCGATATGCCAGCCAACATTGGTGCTGGAGACCCTTTTATAGACACAGAATCGATCCTGGTCATTAAAGTGGTATCTGCCGCTTCCTGTATTCGTATTAACCATATTCCGGAAAAACACACCTGTATCTCTTGTATCAGGATTTATGTTAGCTTCTTTAATAAAATTATATTGCTCATAGACCAGATCAGTGCGAACATTAGCTACAATAGTAGATTGTTCATCGACTATGAATATATTACCGGTATTCCAGAGCTTAAAATCAGATATTAAGTCAGAAAGTATAATGGCTGGTATTGTTGCTGATAAAACAAGATCCTGACTCATGGGTATAAAAATGTGTATGATAAAGTTTTTGCTTCCTTCGTCATAATGCGTGGAGGAGATATCGATCTCTCCTGAAAGCGCCCTTTTCAAATAAATGCTGTTATCATATCCAGATGATGGGCATAGGGAATTGCCATGATGTGCAATGATCCCATTTCTATTTAGAACTGTCAGCGATAGAAATTCGTTGTATTCTTCCAGTAAAGAGGGAATGAGATCTGTCATTTCTTTGGCTGAGCTTGTTCGCAGAAGATGAACAGATATATTGGCTGCATTTGTTTTAAAAAGCTCAATCTTGGTGGAGACCAGTCTGTCAGCAATATCCAAAGCCAGCCGCAACTCATGTTCCATAGCTTCCGTCATATTCTGCCGAGTAAAAGACATACTTAATAAAAAGCTTGCAGCTGTAAAGATGAAAACAATAGCCATTATGAGCAATGCTGCTTTCATTCGCATCGACATAACTTTACTTTATAACAATAATTTTGGAAAGTCCAGTGTTTATAAATCCTAATACCGCACATCAAAACTTATAGAATTTAAGCGCGTTGATTTAATTATTTGGGTATGGTACAATTTAGAATAAATCATATGGAAAGGATTACTAAATAATGAAAAAAGGGATAATGGTATCAACAAAAGTTACGATTATAGTCTTGATTATTATTTTAGTAAATACAATATCAATCGGAGTTTTCGGTTATATAGTCTACCGTAATGATTCCATAAAGGGCAGCTTTGATAAAGCTTTAGCCATCGCAAAATCTGCATCCATGTCCATAACACCCAATGAATTCAGGCACGCACTTAATACAAAAGAAAAAAATGAGCATTATGAGCATTTAAAAAAGCAATTCGAAAGAATCAAAGTCGAAGAAAACCTTCTCTATTTTTATGGCGGCACATTTGATCCTGATAAAGGGATGATAATGTATATAGAAGGGCATGGTGATATTTTTGGTTTAAATGGAAATGTGCCCTTGTCAATTTTTCCGCAAGCTGCTTTTGATGCATTTAAAAGCGGAACAGCCTGTGTAAGTAATGTTTACAGACTCAACATCGACGGGAGTTGGGGCATTTCAGCTTATGCGCCTATTTTTGATGAGAACCAGAAACCAATTGGGTTGATTGGGGTACTCATGTCAATACAGGATGTCTTTTTAAGAAGCTACAATTTAACATTGACACTGTTTGTAATATCGCTTGCGATCTTTTTGGTGATCATTTGGATCCCCATATTTTACATAAGGCGTTCTGTTGCAAAACCCCTGCTCGCATTGCAAACAGCATCCAATAAAATCGCACAGGGAGATATGGATATAAATATACCGATGTGGAAGACCAATGATGAAGTTGGAATGTTATCACATAATTTTTCCACCATGAAAGAAATCGTTATTGGTATGCATCAGGAAGTTAAAGATCTGGTAAATAATGCAACTAGCGGTAATTTGGATTACCGCGCTCATTCAGAGAAGTATCCAGGCGCATGGCGAGAAGTCATTACAAAATTTAATGATTTGATGGACACGATCATGCTTCCCATTGATGAGGCAGCAAACACCCTTCATAAAATCGCAAGCGGAGACTTCAGCGCCCGCATATTAAGCGAATACATGGGTGATTTTGACCTTATAAAAAAAGCAGTTAACTCCACAGCTATCGACTTAGACCGTTATTTGACTGAAAAAGAAAAAGCAGAAAAAGCGCTATACAAGGCTGAGCAGAAAGCCAACCGTGCAAAAAGTGAATTCCTTTCTCGGATGAGCCATGAAATGCGTACACCAATGAATGCGATCATTGGCATGACAAAAATAGCGGAAACAACAGAAGATTTATCCAGGCTAAAATACTGCCTTAATATGATCGGTATTTCGGCCAGGCACCTTTTAGGGATCATCAACGATGTTCTTGATATGTCGAAGATCGAAGCTGGCAAACTGGAACTTGAAAATGTTCCAATGAATATTGAAAAAATGCTCATGAAGGTTTGCAATATCGTAATCGACAACATGGAGAAAAAGAATCAGAAGTTTAACGTAGTGCTCAGCAAAGATCTAAATTTAAATTATATTGCAGATGACCTGAGACTTTCACAAGTTATAACTAACCTGCTGTCAAACGCAGTGAAGTTTACACCCGAAGGTGGAAAAATAACACTTAGCATAGAAGAGATTAAGCGGCACGAAAATACAAACACAGTGAAGTTTTCAGTTGCTGATACTGGTATAGGCATGACAAGCGGGCAGATCGCTCGCCTCTTTAATGCATTCGAGCAGGCTGATGGCAGCATATCGCGCAAGTTTGGAGGCACTGGTCTCGGCCTTATTATTTCCAAGAGTATCGTTGAAAAAATGGGCGGACGTATCCATGTGGAATCAAAGCCCAAGGCAGGTTCCACATTTAGTTTTGAAGTTAACCTTGAACGTACATCCCATCAGAACACTATTATTTTCGATGGTATTCGTCCAGAGGATATACGGCTACTTGTCGTTGAAAACGACAACGATACCAGAAAACATTTTTTAAACATAACAGACAGCTTTGGTATAAAAGCAGACTCAGCTTCGAATAAAACCGAAGCCCTTGCCCTTCTGGATGTAAACGAAAAAAAAGGCCGCACATACGACATTGTTTTCATCGACCATGACCTGCCAGAAACAAATGGCATTGATTTTGCAAATGAACTTAGCAACAGGATAGAGAAGAATGCCATCATCATTATCACAACATATTTAGAGTTACATCGGATAAAGAATTTTGCAACAGATAGCCACCTTACCCATTTTATCACCAAGCCATTGTTCCCTTCGTCGATCTTAGATACGATCAACGAGATTGTTGGGACAACACTTAAGGGACTGGAAATAAAAACAGACAAGACAGCGGAAGTCCCTGATCTATCAGATGTACATATTATCCTGGCAGAAGATGTAGAAATAAACCAGGAAATCTTCACCACATTGCTTGAAGAGACAAAGATTTCCATTGATATTGCTGAAAATGGTCTTATCGCTGTATCGAAGTTTAAGGAAAATCCGGATAAATACGACCTCATCATCATGGACATCCAGATGCCGGAAATGGACGGTTATCAGGCGACGATGGCTATCAGGGAAATGGACCTGCCCAAGGCAAAAACCATTCCGATCATTGCTATGACCGCTAACGTATTCAAAGAGGATATCGACCGCTGCCTTGAGAGTGGCATGAACGACCATCTGGCAAAACCAATAGACGAAATAGCTGTAATCAATAAAATTGCGCACTATTCGAAGCAGTTTAAATAGGAGAAATTAAAAATGTTTGACAATATTCTTGATACAATAGGAAATACACCTATTGTAAAAATTAACTATTTAAATAAAAACAAAAATGTAAATATTCTTGCAAAACTTGAAGGTTTTAACCCAACAGGGAGCATCAAAGACAGAATTGCTTTACGAATGATTGAACAGGCGGAGAAAGATGGTGTATTAACAAAAGATAAAACTATCATCGAAGCAACATCAGGGAATACAGGTATTGCCCTTGCAATGATCGGCAGAGTAAAGGGATATAAAGTAAGTATTGTAATGAGTAAAGCGGTTTCTATAGAACGGCAAAAAATTATTAAAGCTTTTGGAGGAGAAATAATACTTACAGACCCAGAGAAAGGAACTGATGGAGCTATAGTTAGGACAAAAGAGCTTCTCAAGCAATTCCCGGAGAAATATTATAATCCGAATCAATTTTCAAATGAGACTAATAAACTGGCGCACTATTTTACAACTGCAGAAGAGATATGGAATCAAACAAATGGAGAAATAACCCATTTTGTATCTGCGCTTGGAACATCAGGGACAATAATGGGTGTAGGAATGCGCCTTAAAGAAAAAAAATCTTCTATTAAAATAGTTGAAGCGCATCCTGTCAAAGGGCACTATATACAGGGCCTTAAGAACATGGAGGAAGCAATAGTTCCTGAAATATATGACCCAAAGAAAATTGACATAAGCATTAAGATTGAATCTGAAGCTGCTTTTGAAATGTCACGCAGGATAGTTGCGGAAGAAGCAATATTTGTCGGCATGAGCAGCGGGGCTGCGATGTTAGCTGCTTTAGAGGTTGCAAAAGATATTGATAAAGGGACAATTGTTGTAATTTTTCCGGACAGGGGAGAAAAATATCTAAGTACTGATTTGTTTAAAGTTTAATTAAATCACTGTTTACAATAAATATAAAAAGCCTATAAGCCGCTATAGTGTTACCGTCCAGAGGATACTATTCGTATATAATCGCTGATCTTTTTATCCTCTTGCTGTATATGGTTTACCAGCCATTTTACTACAATTTTATTTACATTCTGGCTCAATTCTATTGATGAACCACTTTTTTCAAACTTCTGCAAAAGCTCACCTATTGTTATCTTAAAGTCATCGTGTCTCTTCTTATGATTTTCGTAATCCGGATAGCCCCATTCAAGCTGCAATGCTTCTTCGTCTGTAAAGTGCCTAACAGCGTGATTTACCAAAAACACTAGTGTATCTTTTAACTTTGAAGCATCTTTTCCATCTTCACAGAAACGCACAAGATCGCTCACCAATCTGAATATTTCCTGGTGTTGTATATCTACTATCGTATTTCCAGTTATTAAACTATCATTCCAGGCAATGCCATAATCCAATTCATTTATATTTTTCATCCTTACAGTTTCGCCGGAGTTCGTTAAGTAGTTTCTGAGTAATCCAAAAAGAGCATACGAGTCAACAGGTTTTCCTGTATGATCGTTCATCCCCGACTCCAGACATTTTTCAATATCTTCCTTAAAAACATTAGCTGTCATTGCGATTATGGGAATAGTCTTTGCATACTCCATATCCAGAGATCGTATCGTCCTTGTTGCTTCGTAGCCATCCATCTCAGGCATATTCACATCCATCAATATCAAGTTGTATTTCTCCGGCTGTTTCTGGAACATTTCAACAGCAATTTTCCCGTTTTCAGCATAATCAATAGAGACACCAGTTTCTTCCAGAATTGCGCCCATGATCTCTCTGTTTATATCAACATCTTCCGCAATAAGCAAAGTATATGAATGAAAATCATAGCGCCGTTTGGATGTCTCATACTGTATATTTTCCAATGATTTATGCATTTCTGAGCCCAGGCAAATGTTTATGGCGTTAATAAGGGTCGATGGAAACAGAGGTTTTGAAATAAAATGCTTAACCCCTGCAGCTATAGCTTCTTTTTCAACAGTATTCCAGTCTGCCACTGAAATCATAATAACTATTGAATTTTCACCATTGATTTCTTTAATTTTTCTAGCTAGCTCGATCCCATTCATATCAGGCATTTGCCATTCAACAAAAAAGATATTGTAGGGTTTTTCTTTTGATCTTCGTAGCATCTCAAGAGCTTCTTCTCCTCCATTCGCAACGTCACAGGAGAGTTTCAGCGCTTTCATAATATTAATAAAATAATACCGGATCTCGATTGAATCATCCACAGCAAGGATGCTGATATCTTCCGGTCTTATGTTAGCTAACAGTTTTGTTTGAGGTTTTTCCTCAAGCTTTGTTGCTTTTATCGTAAATATAAATTTTGCGCCTTTACCAAGTTCAGATTCTATCCATATCGCGCCACCCATCAACTCAACGATCCGTTTGGAAATCGCAAGACCTAAACCAGTACCGCCAAATTTTTTACTAATACCTGCATCAGCTTGACTAAAAGAGGTAAAAAGCCTCTTTTGCTGTTCCTGTGAAATCCCAATACCGCTATCTGCAACTTCAATCCTAAGTACAACATTGTCGCTGGTTTCTTCAATCTTCTTAACACTTAAAACAATCGTCCCTTTTTCTGGTGTAAATTTTATCGCATTTGTCAGCAGATTGGTTATTACTTGCGATAACCGCATTTCATCGCCTTCTATATAGTCAGGAACATTTTCGTTGATATCAACAATAAGATTCAAATGCTTTTCCTCAGCCCGCACACTTGCAACATCTGTGATACTCATCAGCATTTTTTCAAAACTCAACTCACTGTATGACAATTCAAATTTGTCAGCTTCAATCTTTGATATATCAAGAACGTCATTGATAATACCAAGCAAATGCTTTGATGCACTGTCCGCTCTTCTAAGACAATAATTCTTTTTCTCAACATCTTCTGTACTCATTCCTATGTTTATCATGCCAATGATAGCGTTTAAGGGTGTCCGTATTTCATGGCTCATATGGGAAAGGAAAAGTCCCTTTGCGCTTGAAGCTGAATCAGCCTGATGCTTCATCTCTGTAATCATATCAATCATCTGGCGATAATTGCTGATATTGACCATGGTAATGATATATCCCAAATAATATCCTTTGTCGGATACGATGTCTTTTGAAAGCGAATAATTATTCATTTCTCCTTTTGATACTGTTATCTCTGCGCCATTGATGCTTACAGGTTCATTTGAAAACAATTTTCCATATATATCAGGCGGATTAAATTTTACACAGACTGAATGGATATATTCTGCTACTTCGCGGATAGGTGTTTTGTCTTTTATAATTTTTATGTCTGGAAATGTCCTTTTGAACGAAGGATTGACATTTGTGACAAATCCCTCCCGATCCACTACTATTAATGCATCTGACAAAGAATCGAAAATCTCCGAAGCTGCTGTTTCCTTTATATCGAATATCCTCTTTCGGATAGAATAGACAGCAAACGTACCATACATGGTGATAAAAGCAAAAGGAGTTAAATCAAATCCAACTGTAAAAAGCTGAAAAGAAAATGAAACATTTAAAGCCATTGGCAATAAAGTTGCAGCTCCGATAAGACCCAGGAAGGGGCTTTGCTTAATATTCTTAATAATATATTTAAACAGAAGAATGACCCCCAGAGCCACCTGTGTATATGAGATAAATACATGAATAAGGTATATTCTTCCAGTAAGCGGTATTAATCCTTGATATCCGGTAAAAAAGTCATTATGCAACGGATTTGTCCACAGCAATAATAAGTCAATAATTGTTGCTACAACCAATATTCGCAGAACCCATTTTTTTCCTGCATATTTAGATTCAATAAAGTACAGGATATAGATCAACAAAACAGGTGGAACAATGCTTAATAGAGTTTGCGGCAAGAAGATATTAACTATTGCAAACAGTTCTTCGCTTAATAAAATATTGATTCCGTTTGCAAGCACCCAAAATGAAAACAGCAGTCCCAGCACGAAAAATATTTTAAGTTTATGATTACGCTTTCCACGAAACCACAAACTGCTAACTATATACATAAACCCGCAAAACAATAGAAGTGACAAAACAAAAACAATTAATTTTGTAGCCATTCTTATATCTCAACCTTCATACAGTAAAAATTCAATTTTCTCCTATCAATTTTTATTATAGATACTATTATTATACCATGTATTATAAATTTTACAATTATAATGTGCAAATTAGCTAAGAAAAAATGGACAATATTTTTTAAAGATAATAGAATATCTGGTTATGAAAAGCACTAGTGAGCAATTAAAAAATAGAGGTTTTGCACTTGATGAAGATTTAGGACTATATAGATATTATGGAGAAAATAGACTTTTAAAACTTTTATATGACCAGGATGCATTTAAAAGAACTATTTCGATAAGATTATTGTCAAAAAAACTTAAGGAGAAACACTTATCCTTATTTTGTGAATTAATTAAGAAGGAGAAGAAGTTATACACAAAAATAGAACTGCAAAAAGCATTGGTAAAATATGGTGAAAAATCAATCCCCCACCTAATTTCTCTTTTAGGAACAATTGGAAACAATCAACATAAAGAAATAGAAATCATAACTTCACATAACGGAATCTCAAAATTACAAATTGACAAATAATTTTTAAATAAATATAGTAAGAGTGGTTTTTTTAGAATAAGCTTTTGGATGATAGTTTTAAATAAAGAAGGTAAAAAGGGAAAAGCAGAATGAGTAAAAT
>WRCW01000035.1 GCA_009783755.1 Spirochaetaceae bacterium | reverse complement strand
TCAATACAGACTCTATTTGCCCCGGAAGCAGGCTCGGTTCCGGGAACAATCAACCAGCTTAAGTATTGCTGCCAGGAACTGATCGATATGATCAAGTTAGCTGATTCTTCACTTTTTCTGATTGCGCATGTTACCAAAGAAGGGATAATCGCAGGACCAAAATCAATAGAACACATGGTGGACACTGTTTTATATTTTGAACATTCTGAAAATGAGATGCGGATATTGCGCGCTGTAAAAAACAGATTTGGTTCCATAGATGAACTTGCTCTTTTTAAAATGAATAACAATGGACTGCAACAGATAACTTCTCCGGAAAATAGTTTTCTTATACACAGAGAAAAGAATAATCCTCCGGGAATCTGCATAGCCACAATCCATGAAGGATCAAGAGTTTTTCTTGTTGAGATTCAGGCTCTTACTGTTCCTGCAAAAGGAGGACTCTCTAGAGTTTTTTCAGACAGGATAGACAGTTCAAGAATTTCAAGAATTGCCGCTGTTCTTGAAAAACAAACAGGGGTAAGATTTTCTGATCAGGATATTTATATAAATGTTGCAGGTGGAATGAAAATAAAAGAGGTTGGAGTTGATCTTCCTGCAGCTCTTGCTCTCTACTCCAGCCGGACAGGTATTCCAATAAATCAGGGAACAGCCGCAGCAGGAGAATTGAGCCTTACAGGAGAGATACGCTCTGTCCCATTCATAAACAAAAGATTAAAATCTGCTTCAAGTTGCGGCATAAAAGAGTTTTACTCCTCAAAAGAAAACGCTGATAGCAAAGACAGCAAATCACAAAAAGATAAACATATAACAGCAGAGACAATAAACGAAATCATAAAAATATTGTTTAAATAAGTTTGCTGTTCTGGTATAAAACCACATTTAATTTAAATTTGACATGCTAAATCTCGAAGCCTACTGCCGAACTGCTCAATTCCCAGCGCTGTCCGCCATCCTTGGCTAGCGCTGGACGCGACGTCCATGTCGCAGCCTCGCTTCGCTGCGGAGACGCTCGCAGTCCGTCATTCGGCCTTTCACATATTATCGCAACTTTATTTTCTACTTGCCTTTTCAAGAAGTTATATAAAAAAAAGAAATTATCATTCAGAAGAAATACTTAATTTTCAGTAAAATATTTCTTTACTGCAATTATCCCCTCTTCTGATACGGTTATTGGGGTATTATAAGGTTGTATTATAAGAGATTCACAATCTTTAATTAAATTTATATGATCTTGATCAAGATAAAATCGAGTAATTTCTCGTACACGGGTGCTGCTATCATAATCTACTTCGGGGAATCTACTATCTAAAAAAAACAATTGGTCGTCAATTTTTATCATAAATTTAGTAAAATATGTTTCTCTCACCGAACCATAATAAATGACAATTATTACATTTTGCTTTTCTGTTTTTTCCATAACATCTTCAATATAAACATTCACGCGATAGGTTCTTCTTTCATCCGTCTCATAAGCAAGACGTATATTTGATAGTTTAGTTGTTCCTCTAATATCTTCAACAGAGACTGTCTCAATGGAATAAAGATCTCTTACTTTTACCTGAGGTGCAGGGAATAATGCCGCACAAGAAACAAACAATGATCCCAGTAGTAAAAAAAAGCCCAATATTATCGGAAGAGCGAATTTGTTTTTCATAAAAACTCCTTTAAGATATTGATGTCATTGAAAGCATATATAACACTTCTATAATACTCTCTATAGGTGAGCATGATCCTCCTATAGATTATTGTCAAGCAAATTATAAGTTATAAAATAATTATGGTATCAAATACCAATTAATAATAATGAAGTCAAAATTACGGAATATTTTAGCTACTAATATTCGAAATCACAGACAATTGCTAGGTTTTTCACAGGTAAAGCTAGCGGAAATTGCCAATATTGCACCAAGCTATCTAGCCATGATAGAACTTGGGAAAAAATTCCCATCAGATGGGGTATTAGAACGTATAGCTAATGCTTTAAAAATTGATCCTACCGAACTATTTTCTAAAACTTGTTACACGGTTGAAGAAGTAAGAATTTTACATAAATCAGTTCTAGATAGTATTACTCAAGCAGTAAACACCCAAATTACAATATTTGAAAAAAAGTATCGAAAGTAGATGCTTACTTATTATCATTGGTATTTGTCATTAATGGAGTAATTATTTATATATCCTGTGAAAAACTTTCCCATAAATCTTGTTACGACAACAACGAAGTAAGGTACGGAATAGCAACAAATGTTCCTATAATGCTTCTTCTTAATATCTCTCAAGAAATTCTGAAGGAGTAATAATTTCGGGCTTTTGAATTCCTACATTTTTAAAATCTTCATCGCCTGTAACAAATATATCTACATCTGCTATTACTGCTGAATATAGAACCATGTAGTCATCGACATCGCGAATATTAAAAAGTATAGAATTCTGTTCTGCAGATGTATGAACTAACTCATAAGGAATCCTGGTAAGAAATAAATCTATATCTTTTATCTTATCAGGGAACTTGCGTTTAGTTACTTCAATTAGTTCATCAACAATATAATAAGAAATTACAAGTTGATGCTCTAGTGTTGCTTTGCATATCAGAGAATCCATCCGGTCATTAGGAAAAACAATTACTGAAACAAGAACATTAGTATCAAGCATGACACGCATTATTTTTTGTTTATCTTTTTCCTCCGTACTTCTTTTACCATGCCAACCACATCTTGTTCATTTTTTAAACCAAGCCGTTCTGCTTCGCCGCGAAAAGCATTCTGAACATCTTTCAAGGCAACTCTAACTGCATTTTCCATAACTATACGACCATTTTCCTCAATGAAAATCACTTTGTCTCCATCTTTAACTCCCAGCTTTTTGCGAATTTCAGCAGGAATAGTTATTTGCCCCCGCAGCGTGATCTTTGCCAATTCCATAAAATCACTCTCCTTACTTGCATTGGATTCAATGATTTCATTGTATAACTTGGTTTTTAAGATGTCAATAAAAAACCTCACGCCATAGCGAGCAAAAGCATGGCAATCAATATCTGCTTTCATTTTCTTTTAACTGTATGTTTTATATTCATTACAGCCAAATTTATTTCAAAACTTGTTTCTGTTTCCGAAATATTTAAAGAATCGCCTAAAATGTCAGAAATAATTTCTCCACTTTTTTGCATGAGTGGTTTCTTTTCTTCTTCTGTTTTCTTTTTTCCCAATTCACCAACAGTTCTTGTTAATTCACGAATTTTTGTAAAAGTTTCAATTATTGCCAATGTTGTCTGAGTTGCCTGCGGACTTTTAAGTATTGTAGCAAGCATATACAAACCCTTTTCTGTAAATGCTTTGGGCAAAACACGGGATTTATTCGAATTTGCGGTCGAAAATTTCGACCGCAAATCTTGTATCTCGTTGTGTTCAAGGGATATGATATACCCTTTTGGAAACTTATCTGGGTTATTTTTTACTGCTTCATTTACTCGTTTTGTTTCTACTTCATATAAGGAAGCAACATCGCAGTCTAACAAAGCTTTTATTCCATGAATTTCAATTATTTTTGAATCAACATCAACAATACGTATACTCACACTACATTTCTTTTATTTTAAGATATTGATAAACCACTAAAAGGAATATTACAAAGAAGATTTGTTTGTTGATTCAAAAATAGGATAGATTTTTACAGAAGAAAAAAGGCTATACAGGAAAGATCCAAATTATCATCAGGATGACGCAGCCTTTGTCATACAGGTGAGGGAAAATATTTTCATTTGAATGACAACTTACGACAACAACGAAGTAAGATACGGGATAGCCACAAATGTTCCGATAATACTTCCTATCGAAGATAAAAAGAATACAATCAGAATATGGGTGATCCTGTTTTTCCAAAAACCTTTTAGCGTCGCAATATCTTCGGAAAGTTTTTCAAAATCTGCAACTTTTGGTTTTTTTAAAACAGTTTCAAGAAGGCCGGTAACCATACCTACACCAATCGTTGGATTCATGGTTGTAATGGGAGCTGCAAAAAAAGCAGCGATTATCGTAAGCGGATGAGCCATTGCAATCAGCGAGCCCAAAGCTGCCAAAGAACCATTAATAATGACCCACCACATCATCATTGTAAGACTTGTATCTATCCCTGATTTAAAAAATCCTGCAATAAATAAAGCTATAACAGCAACAGGAATTAAAAAGGGAAGCATTTTTGAAATCTTCTTTGGAGGAGGGATCTCATTGAGTGAATCAATATTAGTATCTTCTCCTGTACTAAACTTTTCTATCCAGTTTATCATTCCAGGAACATGCCCTGCTCCGACAACTGCTATAATTTTTTTTCCATCAGCTGTATATATTTTGGATGCAAGGAACTTATCCCTTTCGTCAATTAAAACTTCTTTTATTGATGGAAGGAAATCTGCAAGTTCACTCATCATTCCGTCAAGTTCGCTTTTCTTTTTCATATTTTCAATATCAGTATCTGAAATCTTCTCGCTAAAAAAAACATTGCCAAAAAGAACAGCAAAAAGCTTGTTTTTTCCCCATAAGCTTGATTTTCTCCAGGCTTTTTTCAAAGTTATCTGAATATCCCTGTCTGCGAATGTAAATGGGATCCCTTCGGATAAAGCTGTATCGATTGCAGCTTTCATCTCTTCGCCAGGTTTTATATCCAGAGATTTTCCAATCTTTTTTTGAAACGAAGAAAGGGCTAGATTTGCAAGCAGGAGAAAACCCTGTTTCTTTTTTATAACTTTGAATATATCCAGGTCTTTCCACGAATTGGGCGACTGTAATGAATTATAACGGGAAGCATCGATCTCTACGCATACATTGTCTGGTTTCTCTTCGCGTATTGTTTTTGAAACCTCTTCAGCACTTTCTTTTGAAACATGGGCTGTACCAATAATTATTATTTCTCTGTTATTTATTTCTATTTTTGTAATCGTATCACTGATTTCAGTAACTAACAAATTTTTCTCCTTTCGTGCTTCATCTCCACTTGAGACGAAGTAATCACCCTACCTGCGACTCTTACTGAACTTTCCAATTCGCTACTCTATATTCCAATGTTTCAGGGAATCCTGATTCTAAAATCTCAGAATAATATTTCTCGCTAAGTATATTTTTTCCCAAGGTATCATAATATATTGCAATATAAAACATCCCTTTTACTTTTTCAAAACTATCTGTTTCTTCTCTAAGTTTATTTAAAACCATTGTTTCATAATGAGGATCAATATACAATCTTGATACATGAAAAAGAAGATCCTCTTTGGGAATCCTGTTCATATTCTCCCTGATAAGTTTCTTTGCCATCTCTTTTTCACCTGCGCTTATTAAAGAGGCAGCGCCCAGTAACAAATATTCAGGACTCTTATCTATATTATATGCTTTAATAAAATAAATTGCTGCTTCGTTCCATTGATTGCTTCTGTACAATTGCAGCGCATAAGGGATAAAACCTCTTTTATAATCCCCCCTTATCTCCAATGCTTTTTTATAATCAAGCAAAGCAAGATCATCTTTTTTCATCCCTTCATTGGCCTGCGCCCTGTGGATATAGGCTATGAAAAAAGAATCATCATAAGAAAGAACTTTTGTAAAATCCTCTACAGCAGCGCCATATCTTGACCTGTAAAGCCTTGCCCTGCCTCTATCAAGATAATTCCACACATTATCAGAGTCAACTCTGATAGCTTCATCAAGATCTTCTTCAGCTCCTTTAAAATCATCATTACCTGACTTTATCTGCGCTCTCTTGACATAAGCAAACATATTGTCGGGATTGTTTTCTATTACAGTATTAAATTGTTCAAGAGCTTCTTTACTTTTTTTCTGGGAAAGAAGCACCATCCCATAACCAAGAACAGCATCTTCTATATAACTATTTGAAGATACTACTTTTTTAAAATAGGATTCAGCTTTATTGTAACTTTTTTCTCTTGCATAAATTCTTCCCAATGAGATATTGGTATCAACATTATCAGGATCAAGACTGGCGATTTTTTCAAGGACCTTTTTTTCATTTTTTAGATCCCCTCTGTTATTGTAAATAAGAGAGGTATAATATAATGCAGTTACATTTGAATCATCTTCTTCAATTATTTTAGAAAGTATTGCTTCTGCATCATCGAGTCTTTGGTTTTTAATCAACAATATAGCATAAAGAAGAGGGTCTTTTCCGTTTTCTTCTTCATATATTTGAAGGGCTTTATCCATATTTCCGCTTTCAGCTTCAATTGCAACTCTTTCAACAAGTTTATCCTCTTGATCCAGTTCAGATGTTTTATCAACTGTAGCTTTTGTTGCGCATCCCTGAATTATAAATATTAGAGAAAACCCTATAATAATTTTAAAAATATTTTTTATCATTTATACTCCGTACTACAATGGATATGTATTTATTGTATTTAGATGAAATATTTCAATAATACTACAATAAAAAGCTAACTTTACTCAAGGTTGCTTTTTTATCATCATCTTGGTAAAATATAATCATGGCAAAAAAGATTGGCAAAAAATATTTCATAATACCGACACTCTATCTTTTAATAATTACACTCCTTGTCTATATGCATTTTGGAGTAAAACAGCAGTTTTCAGAAAGTTATTTGTACATAACATTATCGGGAGTTGCAAAGTCATCAAGCAAAAACCATGAAAAAAATATTTTATCGCTCGATGTAACTATTTATGGTATAAAACTTTGTTTTTCAAATTCAGCGCCCCTAAAAATAGAAAGCAGCAATGGAACAGTTTCTAAACTTTTTATTACAGGGTATCAGAAAAACAGCAATAGTATTGATCTTTTTTTTACAGATAATTTTAAAATAAATATTTCCACTCAAAAAGGGAAAGAAAATGGTTTCTTGATAAAACCTGAAACATCGACTTTCACCAGTGCAGGCGGGACAAGTGGGGGGATAAAAAAAATATCAATTTCTTTTGACATTGATAAAAGAGGGACACTGCATAGATCTTCCAATTTTCCGATTTTTGGATATAAAACTGATGGGGCAATCTATTTTCTTACTGCAGCTGGAAATGATTCAACTATTGATATAAAACAAAAAGAGATCAACCTTCTCCCCTACAGGAATAATTTTGCAATAACTGTTTCTGAATCAGAAAAAGGGCTTGAAGATCCAAATACATTCTGGCTTGCTAAAAATAACCCAGATATTCTGCAACAAAATAAAGATGAAGATATTGCAGAACAGTTGTTTCTTGATAATGCATTTAAAGGTTGGCGAATTGACAGATTTAACCGCGATGAGGGCAAATGGTTCAATAAAAACAGGCAGCCAGTATATTCAAAAGAAATAGTATCTGCACTTGGAAGTGAACTTGTCAGGCGCAAGTCAGTTGCTGCGAATCAGTGGATATTCCGCCTTGCAGAAACAAAAAACAGTGAAACAAAATATCTGGAAACAGCTCTTATAAATGGAAACCTTGTTCCAGCATATGGCCAGCGCCAGGAGCAAGATATTGCGATCATACAGGAGATAACAGCAAAAATAAGGCGTAATGATATTTCTGTTTTTTTGATTGATGATCTTGTTAAAACTATAATAAACAGCGGTCCCTATTCTTTAACTCAGGAACTATTTGTAATGGCTGAAAAATTTAATATCGAATCTCCTGATATTAAAACTGTAATTGGAGTTGCCTTATCTTATCTTGATTTTATTTCTATCAATATGGAAAAAGAGGTATCATTAAAAAAATTAAATACTATAATCGATACAATACTTAATAGACTTATCATAAATGAAAAAGGGTTATTCATGATAATGGCAGGAGACAAGTCTGAATCTTTTTATACTGCTAAAGTTGCAACTCTTTTCAAAAAAGCTGCTGATATAACAGAGCGTCCGATTCTGGAAAGGATCAGCAATAGACTGGCTTATTCTATAATTCTATTAACTGATGAAGTTGGATTTTTACCTGAATCTATTTATATAGATAAGAAAAATATAAAAAGATATGAAGGGAAGCTTGAAGCTGAATATCTATATCCTGCATTGCAAAGCGCTAAATACATGCCATCAATAATGACTCTTTTAGGTTATTTTTCTCCAGGCACATGGATCGCAACATGCGCAGAGAAAGTAAATATTATAAAAACAGATGATAATAAATTTAATATTGAAACAATGTTTCCAGTCAGTGAAACAGAATATATTATTGTGCAGGGACTTCCTCAGGTTTCAAGGATGATAATTTATGGAGTCAACTGGAGTTCAGCATCTGATTTTGAGAGGTATTACACAGGCTGGACATATAATAGTGAAACACAGACCCTTTTTATAAAGCTCCAGCACAGGCAGGAAAAAGAAACAATAGAAATTTTCTTTTGACCCCGACTTTCGTCGGGGCAGGCTCTGACTTTCGTCAAGGTAGGCCTTGCTCTTTACCTGAGAAGATCTGGATTTTTCGTTTACAGTCCTAACATCAGAAAAGCAATTATAAGTATAAACTTTTTATAATTGACACTTTTTTAAAATCACTGATTATGCTATAAAAAAGAATCAAGGAGGTTTGTATGGACATAACTCAGGATTTAGTTGTTGACGAAGTAAAAATAAAAAAAGCGATCCAGTCGGAAATTCCCCTGATCATTACTACCTTTACACTCCCCCATGAGGTTGAGATACATGTTGAACAGGTCATTATCTCATTCCTCATTCAGATAGACCAGGAAAATCTCAGAAATTATATCCCCTATTGTGTTAGGGAACTGATGAACAATGCAAAAAAAGCAAATACCAAACGAGTATACTTTCTAGAGAAAGGGCTGGATATTGCCAATCCCAATGACTACGACAAAGGGATGACCCACTTTAAAGAAAACACCTTAAGCAATATAGATCACTACCTTCAGATCCAGAAAGATAAAGGACTATATATTAAGTTTAGCCTCAGGATGAAAAACAACACCATTTTTATTGAAGTACGAAATAATGTAGAGATAACCAAGTCGGAATTTATCCGCATTTACGATAAATTTGCCAGAGCAAGACAATATACTGATCTGCAGGAAGCCCTTTCTCTGGTACTGGATGATTCTGAAGGAGCAGGACTTGGACTAGTAATCCTTATCCTTATGCTCAAAAGAATGGGCATTGATGAAAACAGCTTAGACATTGTAAAAACCAGAAAAGAAACCATCTCCCGTTTAAAAATTCCTTTGGAAAAGACTCGCGTAGAAAATTTTTCAGCTCTCTCTTCAGCTATTGTGGAGAACATCAATGCATTGCCTCAGTTTCCGGAAAATATTCTAAAAGTACAGAACCTCATTGATGATCCAGATTCAGATATAGAGGATATTGCCCACCATATTTCCAGGGATCCAGCTCTTACAGCAGATCTCCTGAAAATCGTTAATTCTGCTCATTATACACTTCACAAGAAAGTGGATGACATTACCGAAGCAGTCAAAATTGTGGGGATCCAGGGTATTAAGAACCTCCTCATATCCTATGGTACCCAGAAGATTCTCGGGGAGGAGACAAAAGATAAAAAGATCCTCTGGAGACATTGTTATAAAACTGCTTTTTACGCTTATACCCTTGCCAAGAATTTTCGCAAGAATCGTAATCCTATGAATGACGCTTATGTAGGAGCAATACTCCATGACATGGGAAAAATCATTTTTTCAAGTGTTCATCCTGATCTGCTCAATAAGATAAGTAGTTTCTGCTCTAAAAAAGGGTTGCCTGCTTCTATCTTTGAGAATCTTTCCGCAGGAATGAACCATGCAGAAATAGGCGCACTTATTGCAGAAAAATGGAATTTTCCTGAAAACCTTGTCAACTCTATCAGGTATCACCACAATCCTTCTTCAGCTCCCGAGGAGTATCGTGAGTTAGTGTATATAGTTTATCTGGCTAATATGCTTTGTGAACTTGAGGCTGGAAACGTTAGCTTTGATCAGTTTGAATCTGCTGTGCTTAATCATTTTGGGATTGCTTCGAAAGATAAAATAGAAAACTTGCTTGAAAAATTCTCCAATGAGTTTCAGGAAGAAAACAGCAAGTAAAAGCAGCGCATCAGTGCTCTATCCCTGTAAACCTCGCGATGATGACATCTTGGCATATCGACCCCTGATGTCATAACGATCCATCCTGTCATACTGGTTCACCATGTCAGATGACGCCATCTCGTCATACCGTTCCATCCCGTCATACCGGTCTATAATATCATAACGATCCATCCCGTCATACCGGCGTAGGCCGGTATCTCCATCACTACTTATACTAAAACAAATTCAGGAATTACTTTTTCTTCTTCTCTAATAATAAATTTCCTACTTCTTCTACAGTTTTTTTCACTTCTTCGCCATATTTTTTAATAATGTCTGCTGCTTTATCCGGAAAAATATCTTTGGGTTTTAATAGCTCATAAACTTCTGTTTCCAGAGATTCTGCTAATTTGACCAATGTATTTGCCCGGGCAAATTTCTGCCCAGTCTCAATATCGCTGATAGTGTTTTTGGAAACACCTGCTTTTACTGATAGCTCTTCCTGATTCCAGCCCCGGCTTTCCCGTCGAGTTTTAATATTTTGTCCTAAAGTATTTTTTAATTCCTGTACTTTTTTCATGGTTACAAAACTATAGGGATATTATTGATTTGACTTGACGCCTTATTCAACAAACTATAAAATTATTAAATAATCTTATAGTTTGTATTAAAAACAAGGAGTTTTCTATGAAAAACAGATGTAAAAGATATTGGCGAGTTATGGATAAAAGATAAAGATCTTCAAAGTTTAAAATTACCAATAAAAAAAGAAACCAATATCGTAGATAAGTTTTTAAGTAAATCTGATAATAAAAAGGATATATAATTAAATATAATAAAACTTAAGCGTATGCTTAGGTATTTTTAAAGGAGAAAATTATGAAAAAGACAATTTATTTTTTAATGGTTATCTTGGTAGCTTTTGCGTTTGTAAGTTGCGAGAGTGACGGCGGCGGAGGGGGAAGCGGCGGAGGGGGGGGGGTGGTGGCGGCGGGCTTACTGGAAAAAATATTAAAGTAACGTATAAGATTGAGGGTATTTTTGATAATGCGGTAGTATATGAAGTTCTTTATACAAAAGGAAGAGGGCCAGATAATATTGTTAGCGAAACAAATATAGAAATACCATGGGAAAAAACAGTATATATAACTGATGGGGTAGATTATGCTTATATGCAAGTACAGACACATTTTAATTATCCTCTTAGAATATATGTATATGTAAATGATGTTAAGAAAGATGAACTACTTTGTATGAATGAGAATTCTTATCAAGTGGAAGCGTATTTAGGTGATATAGAATAAAAATGAAGGCGCAAAGGGTGGCTATACATCCGGAGCGCCTGAATATTAAAACAGGAGATAAAACAATAGTGAAAGAATATATTTTAAAACATAGAAACGATATTGTCCTAGAATTTAAAATAAACGAAGGCACAAAAGACGTAGAATGTGTAAATATAATAAATGATAAATACTCTCCTGTTAATCTAAATGGTAGTGATGTAGCTAAGGCAATAAGTTTTAATAATTGGATAATAAACAGATGGTGTAACATGGACCGGTATCACACAAGCAGACACTACCTTTGGCATTTATGGCATCCGTTCTATAGCATGGGGAGATGGCGCTAATAAATTTGTCGCAGGTGGAGGTTTGGCCAAAATGGCATATTGGTCAGGGAATTAACTTACTTGCATCCCAACTTTTGTCGGGATGCATGCTCCTGTTAACCTGGCTTATAATCCCAGATCAGCAGAGAGCGTAAATTAAGACAATGCTTTTACCCCATCGCACGATGGGGTAAAATTTACATCCATACCTCCCCTCCTCTATAGCTTTAGGCAGATTTAAAACCAAGTCTATACAAAGTTAATCAGTAAATCCACGACTCCATTGTTCATGGATCATGACAACCTACAAATCACATCAGCCACTCTTTCTTTACAAACACCATGTTATTTCATATACTGTTTTAACGAAGGGGTTATGTGACTTATGGCAAAAGCAATACTGCACAAAGGAAAACAAAAACGCGCTCTAAGCGGTCATCCATGGATATTCCGCAGCGATATTATAAAAGTAAGCGGCAAATATACGAATGGAGATATTGTAGATGTAGTTGCAGATAACGGCCAATTTCTTGCCAAAGCCATGTATAATCCACTCTCGCAAATAGCTCTGAGAATTCTGTCATGGAAAGATGAGCCCATAGATGAAAGTTTTATCCGAAACCGTGTGAAGCGCGCTTTGGATTACCGCCAATGCTTCGCAGATCTTAAATCCTGCAGATTGATTTTCGCTGAATCAGATGAATTGCCTGCCTTTATCGCTGACAGCTTCGCAGATATTATTGTAATCCAGTCGCTTGCTTTGGGCATTGAGCCTTTTAAACAAACAATCGTAGATGCTTTGTGTGATGCGCTGCACCCTCGCGGGGTATGGGAGCGCAATGATGTGCCTGTTCGGGAACTGGAAGGGCTTGCTCTGCAAACCGGTCTTTTGCGCGGCGATGTGCCGGATAAGATCGAGTTCTTTGAAAATGGTTTGCGTTTCCTGGTAGATGTCAAGCAAGGTCAAAAGACCGGCTACTTTCTTGATCAAAAAGAAAACAGGGCTGCGATCGCCCCATTTGTTGCAGGAGCCAGAGTGCTGGACTGTTTTACCCACACCGGATCATTTGCGCTCCACGCTGCCAAGTACGGCGCAAGCGACGTAGTCGGAGTTGATGTATCAGATCATGCATGCAAAATAGCTGCTGAAAACGCTGCTCTTAACAATCTGAATATAAAGTGGCGCGAGGCAAATGTGTTTGATTTGCTTCGTTCAGAACAGGACTCAGGAGCTATGTATGATGTGATCATCCTTGATCCTCCGGCATTTACAAAGACCCGCTCAGCAGCAGGCAACGCGCTGCGCGGATACAAAGAGATCAATCTGCGGGCAATGAAGCTGCTTAGGGACGGAGGGTACTTGATCACCTGCTCCTGTTCCCATCATGTTCTTCCCGAAGCATTTTCCTCTATGCTTACAAGCGCAAGCAGAGATGTACATTGCAGAATCCGGCAAATCGAAGCGCGTACACAAAGCCGCGATCATCCGATCCTTATGGAATCACCCGAGACACAATACCTCAAGTGCTTTATCCTGCAAATTCTAAAAAGTTAGCTCACTATTGATATTTATTACAATGCTTGCTCTGCGCAAAGATCAGGTAGTTTGATTAGGTATAAACTTTGCCAAGTATTTCAGGGTTATCAGCAGCAAATTTGAGCACATCTGCCATGATTCCGGAATAACCGCGGCCTAAAGCCTTGTATTTCTCCAACACCTCCGGCTGTATACGAAGCGCAACTACAGGGCGAACATCTTTCTTTTTCTTTGCTGCGCGTAATGCAGCAAATTCCGCAAGCGCCTCCGGAGTGGAGCGGGGAGCTTCAACTGTGTAATTGATTGGCTTCCGGGCTGCTCGCTTGGCTGCCTCTATAACTTCTTTAGGTGGCTTTTTCCCAACCCTTACCATTGATTTGGTAATACCCATTATAGCTCCTCCGTTATGATTCTTTTGTTCTCCCCTCGTTCTGTGTAAACCACAAAAAGAACAGGCCCAACTTTTCCTAATGTTTGCCAGCGCTCTTCTGCTAACACATTGAGATTGCTAATGTCCAGGCGCTCAAGTCTCTCTGGATCAGCAAAAACATATTGGGCAATCTCAAAGCCCAAGCCATGCTCCTGTTTATTGATCTCGTTCTTCTCATCATCCCATTCGATACCAATCAGCTTTTTATTCATATCGTATTACTTTTAGTATTACTTGTCAAATGATTAATGCTTAGTCACTTGATATAACACCTTTTTATGTTATATACACACAAGAATATGATTTTGCTTTAATACTTTTTACAAAAAAATAACTCCTTCGGGCTTTCGCTTAATCTCTCAGATACAAATTGAAAAATGGACAGAGTCGTGGTATATTGATTATATAAACTAAAATATATTTTTATTAAAAGGAGGCCATATGCGCGAGACAGGAATCGTAACAAAATTGACTGGAGACATGGTTATGGTCAAAGTAAATCGAAAGGTTTCTACGGGCTGTGGCTGTGGAAACTCGGTTACAACAGAAGAAACTATGATAAAAGCAAAAAATCTTTGCAATGCCAAGCTGAACGACCAGGTAGTTATTGCTACATCGCATGATGAGAAACGTTATCAGAGCAATATTAAAGCTTTTGGAGCTGTTTTTGCTTTTGGCATTGGAGCTGTTGCAGGGGAAAATATCATTCCACACATGGGAGTCGAGCTTTCCGGGCCTTATTCTGTAATTATTGGGATTTCCCTGGGAGTTTTTACTTATCGAAAAATCAGTAATATCTTTAAGAAAAAACCACTTCCTGACCCTGTTGCTTATTCGTTGGCTAAAGATACATCCTCAGATGCTTCATCCTGCAATATTTAAAAAGCTGGAGTAAGAACAGATACCAATATGACGCAAATATATAAACAAACACCTATACCCGGCAAAGCGCTGGAAAAAATATTGCCTAAAGGTTGCGCCCTGGTACTTGAAGGGGGAGGCACGCGCGGTTTTTACAGCGCTGGTGTCTTTGAGGCATTTATAGATGCTGGAATTATGTTCCCATATATTATAGGGGTCTCTGCAGGGGCTGCAAATGTATTATCATACATAGCAGGGCAAAGAGGCCGCAATCGTCAAATCGTAGAAAAATATGTTGGAAATCCAAAATATGTAAGCAAGCGTAATCTTTTGTTTCATCGTTCATTTTTTGGCATGGAATTTATTTTTCATGAAGTTCCTCAAAAACATGTATTTCTTGACTGGGAAATGTTAAACAAGCAGGATATCACTCTTCTGACAGGAGCTCTTGATTGCAATACAGGAAAAACAATCTGGTTCAACAAAAACGACGTTACTCCCACGCTGGAAGCAACTATGGCTTCCTGCTCTGTTCCATTTCTTTCACCAATATTTAAATTCCAGGGATATAAACTTCTTGATGGAGGGATCGCTGATCCCATCCCTATTGAGAAATCTGTTTCTGATGGCAATACATTTCATGTTATAGTTCTTACAAGAAATAAAGGTTATCAAAAATCTGTTTTTAAACACAAAAATATTTTAAAACTATTTTATAGCAAATATCCAAAACTGATTGAGGCAATTTTAAATCGCCATACTGTATATAATCGCCAGCTTGCTCTTTGCGAACAACTTGAAAAAGAGGGAAAAGCAATCATTATCCGTCCTCTTAAACCTCTTCAAGTTAATGACAGCACAGGCAGAGATATAGAAAAACTTCTTGAGCTTTAT
>WRCW01000034.1 GCA_009783755.1 Spirochaetaceae bacterium | reverse complement strand
GGAGTTATACAAACAAACTCAGCAAATTATGGCGGTGGAGTGTATGTATATAATGATGCAGAAATGCGCATGAATCATGCCAATGCCAGCATAAAGGGAAACAACGCAACTGGTAGCACTTTAGCCAATGGCGGTGGGGTATTTGCCGAAGGAACCTTTACCATGATTGCAGGTACAATAGAAAACAATAATGCAGTCAATGGTGCCGGAGTGTGTGTTGCGACTGGATCATTTTCAATGCCGACAGGCAGCATTGCAGTAATACAAGGTAACACAGCAACAGGTTCTGGTGGTGGAGTAAGTATAGAATCAGGTGGAAGCTTTTCCATGTTAAGTGGAACTATTCAGAATAACAGCTCAACTGGTACAGCAGCCAATAATCGAGGTGGTGGAGGTGTCTATGTTTCTGATAATAGCAGCCTCTTTACAATGTTCAATGGAACTATATTAAACAATAGTGCAACAGGCTATGGCGGCGGAGTGTATGTATACAACAATGGAACTTTTAACATGAATGATAATGCAAGGGTAACTGTATCTGCTGCTAATAATGACATATACCTTGCAGCAACGCGCACAATTAATGTTGCCAATATAAATGCTGGAGATAAAATAGGAAGAATAACTCCTGCAACTGCATCTTATAACCCAGGGACAGCAGTGATATCTGCTGGCAACTTTAATACAAGGTTTGATGTAACACCGCAGGGAACTACAGAATGGTGTATCGATACAACAGGAAGATTGCAATATGCTGTTGCAAGAGTTCAATCTTCTGGAGCTGCAACTAATTTTTTATCTTTGACTGACGCATTGAACAGTATACCAAATGCTAATGTTATTGCTACTGTTTCTATTCTTAGGGATATAACAAATCAAGGTCCTTGCACAATATCAAATACCGGAACAGGGACAAGGGACATTACTCTTGTTAGTCAGGGGGGATCTTGGACAATAACACTTGGTTCAACAAATGGAAGCTTGTTTACTGTAGGAAATTCCGTACAATTTACAATTGGAAGTGCATCAGGAACAGGTTTGACTCTTAAGGGAAGAGCTTCAAACAATGCTGCTCTTGTTTTTGTAAATGGAGGAACTCTTGTATTAAATGCAACTGCAACGATTTCAGATAATGAGAATACCCAGATCGGCAGTTTGGGACTCAATGGTGGTGGAGTGTATGTAGGTAGCGGAACCTTTACCATGAATGGCGGGATTATAGAAAGGAACACTGCAAGCACAAATGGCGGTGGAGTGTATATAGTTGGCGGAACAATGACAATGAATAGTGCTACTGCTTTTATAAGAAACAACATCGCAACAAATGGTGATGGTGGTGGTGTGGCTATAACAGCTGGAAATCTTATCATGAATACAGGAACCATCTCCTATAACAAATCAACTGATGGAGGTGGAGTACATCTAACTGGAACAAGTGCAGAATTCACCATGACCAGCGGGACTATCCAGTATAATGGGGTAACTAGCATTAAAGCTAGTCAAAAAGGTGGAGGAGGAGTATCGGTTAGGGGCGGGGCAGTATTTAACATGGGAACTGCAGCTAATGCTAATCCAGTAATACAAAATAACTCCAGTAGCACTGCTATAGGAATTGCTTACGAAGGTGGTGGAGTCTTTGTTTATGGAGCTACATTTAACATGCTAAGCGGAGTTATACAAAATAATGGCGTAGGTGGTATTGAAGCAGGCGCCCCAAGCTTAAGCGCTATTGATGGGTACGGAGGCGGCGTATTATTGAAAAGTGGATCAACATTCATCATGGGTGTGACTAGTGGGACCACTACTCCAGCAATAAGAAATAACTCTAAACGTCTTGATGGTACCGGGCCAAGAGGATACGGTGGCGGTGGTGTGGCGATATTTGGAGCATCAACATTTACAATGTATGCAGGTAGCACAATAGAGGGAAATGAAACCAGAAGTGATGGTGGTGGAGTGCTTATATGGAGTGGTACTTTTGACATGTATGGCGGTGTTATAAAAGATAACGACGCAACAATAACCGATGAGACAAATAAAGGTTATGGTGGTGGTGTAGCTCTTTGGGATGGAAATACAAACTTTAACATGCGTGGAGGGCGTATAGAAAGTAATAGAGCAAAATGGGGAGGAGGAGTCTCCAGTCAGGCAAACTTTACCATGTACGGTGGGACTATTTATGGTGATCCTGCGACACCAACAACCAGTGCAAACACAGCGTTAAATGGTGGTGCAGCTTATTATCATATAAATGGAATAGCTCGGTTTAGTAATTTGAATCCTATTAATACTACCAACAATACAATAACTTACCCATGATCAGGTATTAAAATAGAGGTAAAGATAAATATATTCAGGAGGATTCTGTGCAAAAAATAAAACTGTTCTCAATTCTTGTCCTTGTAATGATTTTTATAGAAGTAACAGCTTGCAACAATAGTGGCGGCGGTGGTTCTGGAGGCGGAGGTACTGAGTTAGAAAGTGGTTTTTTTACTACTATTGCTGTGAGTTGCAATCTTTCCTTGAGAATTGTGAGGGTGGAACAATTGAAAGCGATCCAATATTTCTAAAAATCAATATTGATTTAGGAGATACGCTTTTAGGAAGTGTCTGGTCTGAGATTCTTGATCTAATTGAAAATGCAGATAAATATGTAGCCCTTGATCTTAGCGCCTGTTCAGTGACAGGTAATGAATTTGAAACTTACTTAATTAGCCATAATGGTAAGAAAAAAGTCGTATCCCTTATATTCCCTGATGATGTAGAAAGCCTGCCGAGTGGTGGTTATACTGGTCCCAGTCATTTTAGTTTTGCTATTAAAGAGTTAACTGGAAAAAATATAATTATGATCGGTAACTCTGTTTTCGCTGGTTGTTCAAAACTTGACAAAGTGAGTTTCCCTAAGGCAACCAGCATTGAATCCAACAATTTCTCTGGTAGTAATCTAAAAAACGTAAGTTTTCCTGAAGTAATCAATATTGGAAACAGTGCTTTCTATAGTTGTGATAGTTTGGAAATAATTAGTTTTCCAAAGGTTAAAAGTATTGGTACTGCTGCCTTTACCAGCTGTAGTAGCCTGGAAAATGTAAGTTTTCCTGAAGTAAAAAGTATCGGTGATAGGGCCTTTGGATCTTGCATTAACCTGAAAAGTGTAAGTTTTCCTGAAGTAACCAGTATTATAAATTATTCCTTCTATAGTTGTCCTATTATAAGTATAACTATTGCTGCTGACTGTACTTTAACTGACACTAGAATAAGGGATGGTTTTGATTCTTATTACAATAGTGGAGGAAAAGCCGCAGGAACTTATACTTTTAATGACGTCGCTTGGGAAGGTCCATAATATAGACCTTGCTGCTGACATAGTTTAATATATTTACTTTTTCTCAACAAGATTTGAGGCGACTTTTACAGCTTCAACGCCATCTTTTGAATAATTTGCCCCTATAGAAGTTGCCCACTCTTTTGTGACAACAGCGCCGCCAACCATAAATAGTGAATTGATCTCCTCTTTCTTTGCAAGCTCAATAACTTCCGGCATTTTTACCATTGTTGTTGTCATGAGAGCAGAGAGAGCAATAATATTGGGCTTAAACTCTTTTGCGATTTTTATGATCTCTTCTGTGGGAACAGATTTGCCAAGGTCTTTTACATCAAAACCATAATTGCGAAGCATAAGTATTACAATATTTTTTCCTATGTCGTGTATATCTCCCTCAACTGTTGCAAAAAGTATTTTTCCTTTTGCTGTTGAATTCTTACCTTCAAGAAAAGGCTGGAGTATGGCAAACCCTTTTTTCATTGTCTCTGCGCTTGCAATAAGCTGAGGCAGAAAATATTTTTTTTCATCAAAAAGCACGCCCACATGCATAATCGCAGGGATCATTATTTTTTCAAGGATATCTTTTGGATCCATCCCTTTTTCAAAAATATCCTTTACATAACCTGTTATATCATCCCTGTTGCCTGAGATAATGCAGTCATAAACAGGATCTTTTCCTGATACTTTTTCCATGCTCTCTTTTTTAGCAGGTTGAAGATTGTTGAGAGGATTTTCAGATACAAATTTAAGATAAGATAATGCATCAACATCTTTGCCTGCCAGGAGATCAGATGAGTGTTTTGCCCACATCAATTCTGTTTCTCCGGGATTTGCAATTACATGGGTCATCCCATTTGCAACAGCCATTGAAAGAAAAGATGAGTTTATTTTTTTTCGTTCAGGCAGTCCAAAAGAGACATTTGAAAGACCAGCTATCGATGAAAAACCATTTTCAGTTGCCCATCTTATTGTTTTAAGGGTTTCTGCAGGAGCTTTTGGGCTTGATGAAACAGTCATGACAAGGCCATCAATGATTATATCATTTTTTGTAAAACCTGATTTTTCAGCGTATTTAAAAACTTCTTTTATTATTTCAATTCTTTTTTCAACATTTTCAGGAAGCTCATTGTCTATAATGGGCAAAAGAATAAACATTGCCCCATATTTTGCTGCAATAGGGAGAAGTTTTTCAATTTTCTCCTTTTCTCCGGAAATAGAATTTATAAGAGCGCGACCTGGATATTTTCTAAGAGCTGCTTCTACAACTTCAGGAGAAGATGAATCTATTACAAGAGGGAGTTTGCACCAGGGGGCAAGCATATTTATTATTTTTATTATTGTTTCTTTTTCATTGATCCCAGGCATGCCTGCATTTATATCTAGGAGATTTGCACCAGCTGCTTCCTGCTCTGTTGCCATTTTTCGCACAAGAGATAATTTACCTTCAAGAAGTTCTTCCTGAAGTTTTTTCTTTCCTGTGGGATTTATCCGTTCCCCTATTATTTGCAATCCTGATTTTTTATTTGAGATAAGAGCTTCTGTTGCACTGGAAAGGGTAATAATATCTTTGGCCTTTGGTAAAATAGGTTTATATTTAGCAAGCTCTTTTGCAAGCAGTTTTATGTGCTGTGGCGTTGTGCCGCAGCATCCGCCCATAATATTTGTTCCTGCTTTTGCAAAAGATTCTGCAAATAAAGAAAATTCTTCTGCCTGCATTGGGAAAAGTGTTTTAGCGTCAACAATTTTTGGCATCCCGGCATTTGGTTTTGCAACTAAGGGAATTTTTGCAACAGGTTTTAATCGTTCAATTATTTTTAACATTTCTGCAGGTCCTGCTGAACAGTTGCACCCAACAGCATCAGCACCAAGACTTTGAAGTGTAATTAATGTTGCCTCAGGCGATGTCCCGTTAAGTGTTCTCCCCTGAGGCTCGTATGTCATTGTTACTATTGTAAAAGCATCAGTAAGCTCTTTAATAGCTATTAGCGCTGCACGAGCTTCCTGAATATCTATTTGTGTTTCAATTCCAAAGAGATCACATCCTCCATCCAGCAGCCCTTTTACCTGACGCTTATACATTTTTACAGCATCATCAAAATCAATTTCTCCAAAAGGAGCAATAAAATGGCCTGTGGGTCCAATATCTCCTGCTACAAAAGTATTTTTACCAGACCCTACCACTAACGTGTCTTTTGCTATTTGAGCAAGAATTGAATTTATATTTTCTACATCGCTTCTTCCATATTGTGAAAGTTTGTAAAAATTTGCTCCAAATGTGCATGCGAAAACTATATCTGATCCTGCTTCCAGATAATTTCTATGTATTGCTTTTGGGACTTCCTTGTTTTCAGACGCCCATATTTCCGGGCATACTCCGGCAGGCATTCCCAGCTTCTGGAGTTCTGTTCCTGTTGCTCCATCAAGAATAAGAATTTTATTTTTTAACAACTCTAAAATTATTTTTTTATCTGTCATGTTTTTTCCTTATCTAATGCCTGATCGCAATATCATCTGCTTAAGTAATTCCTGTTAGAGCAATGATCGACTTTTGCGGTATAAGCATAAAGCTTTCTGTCATATCAACTCCAATTTTATTCATTTCAAGCAGATCATAAAAAACTTTTTGAGTTTCAAGAGAAAGATCGCCATATCCAGGAGAAAATCTTTTTGAAAAAAGTTTCTCTGATTTTCTTATAAGCTCTTTATTGTAAAAAGATACGATATAATCAAGGCCACTATCTGCAATTTCTCCTGCTGCTGCATCAAGAACAACAGCTTTTGTCATATTTTCCTTCTGCTCTTTTTCTATCAAATCCATTATTTCTTTGCCGCAAGTTATTCCCATTAAAAGAATTTTCTTTGCCTCTAAAATAAATTTGCAAAATGAATTACTTGCTATTTCGATTTTTTCTGCTCTATTAATTCTGTGCTCCCCCACGTCATCCCGATTACCCTTAACATCATCCTGATTACCCACAACGTCATCCTGATTACCCACAACGTCATCCTGATTACCCACAACGTCATCCTGATTACCCACAACGTCATCCCGATGAAAATCGGGATCTACTCCCTTTACAGGATATATCAGAAATTTCCCCTCATCTACAATTTCAAAATCACACTCCAGTATGACACCTCTAAGCTTCACAAGAGATGCTGTTTCATCTATCCAGCTCATAATCTTTTTTTTGGTTGCTTCATCAAGCTCTGTTTGTTTTTGTTTATAGCCAAGTCTTGAAAAAATAACCTTATGATCCGGCTGAGAGATTATGTTATTAATATACCTGAGCATGAGATACTATACTATGAATGGATTTTGTTTTGCAACGGAATGACTTGCAGAAGTGATGGATTCTGTCTCGTCATATAGGAATAATATGAAATATTGAGATTGCAAATTGTGACTTCAAGTTGGGGAGGAAGACGGAAACTTCCTTTTGTGTTTACAGAACATGGAGTAATAATTTCACATTGACTCCCTTTTCAAATCTGTTTTTCATTCTGATAACACAGAAAGCATTATTTTCTTTGTGACTTTTTCAGTAATAATTTGTATACTCAAAGAAAAGGAGATTGCTTGATTATGATGTTTGAAGAATTCAGCTCCCTTCTCTCGCAGATATGTTCCCGCAGCTGCCTGGCAATTGGCAGACCTCTGGTGTGGAATATTATCGCAAATCCATGCGCAGGAGGTTTTACGATTCGCTCCCGCTGGAAAAAGCACTATAGCCAACTTTTGGAATGTGTCAGAAAGGCTGAAAAAAATCCAATGCGTGAAGGAAGAAATGGTAACGCACAAGGACTCTTTTTTACTGAAGCTGTGGGCAGCGCCGGGGAGATAACCAATACCATAATCAAAGATGCTGAAGCATCTATTGGTGCCATGACAGGAGAGAAGCAGCCATTCTACCTTATCATCTGTGCAGGAGGGGATGGCACGAGCCGTGACATAATGACCAGCATTTACTATGCTTCTAGCAAAGTCAGGGATAATTTCGCGATTCTTCGGCTTCCCATGGGAACTGGAAACGATGGGGCTGATACATGGGAACTTAATGATGCTCTGGATCTTCTCATAGAACCTTCGACACTTGTAAAGCAACGGGTTTTGCAGCTTAAGACTGCAAGCAACAAAGGTCCTTTTCTTGCTTTTAATATACTCTCCGTGGGAGCTGATGCTTTTGTAACTCACATGACCAATAAAACAAAGGGAAAACTGCCTGGAGATTCTTACAAGATATGGGTAGATATTGCTGCTCTTTTCTATGATCTTATTTACAAGGTGGGATATATGGATGTCCTCGCCATGGACAATGAAGGGAAGGAAATAAAGAGATTAAAAGAAAAACTGCTCCTCCTTGCTGTAGGCGAAAGTGGTCGGCGAACATACGGCTCTCACAAGTGGATACTTCCTGATGAAAGGAATGTGTGTGCAATAAAGCAAATGCCCCTTTTTAAAAAGATTGCTCTTAAGAATACTTTAAATCACGGAGGGCATGTAGACAAACCTGAAGCAATACTCTGGAATGCTATGTCAGTTGAGTTTAGCGCCCAGTATCCACTTCTTGCACAAATGGATGGTGAAACTGTGCTGCTTAAAGAAGGAGACTTTCCCGCAAGCATAGAACTCAGTAATCCAATAATACCAATACTCCAGAAAGTAAAAGTATGAATCAGGAATAATATTTTTCAAAAAACATTTCAACCATTTCAGAATCAACTTGTTTTGGTTCTACTATGGAATTATCCGCTGTAAGAGTAAAAAGTTTTTTCTCTGAAATTATTTTTTTCCTAAGTTCCTGTTCATTATTTATAAGATTATCTTCTTTCTTTTTAAGAAAATTGATTGTTCTTGAAATTCTAAATGCTGTTATAAGCTGCTTTGTGGAAAGTGTATTGTTCCATGGAAATGCTGAACTTCCTCTGCATAATTCTGGAGAAGTATTCTTTAAGAAATGATTTGTGTTAAAGCCCAAAAGTCCAGGTACTGCATAAAACATGGAAATACCTGAAAGCCCTGGAGTTTTTGCAAGAAATAGCAAAGAGTCTACTGTTTTTTCAGGAGAATCAGAATCAAGCCCTGCTATAAAATATGTTACAGAAGGTATGGCAGGAACAACTTTTTCTCCAAGATAGAAAAGAATATTTTCAAGTTTATTTAAATCTGAATCTCTTTTCTGAGATTCAGTAACGATTTTATTCGATGATGTCATGGTAAAATTGAACTGACGGAAATTATAATTTATTATAAGAGTGTTGCATATATCTTCATCAAGAAGCATATAATCAAGACCATTTTCAGCAGAAAAAAACAGATCTGAAAATCCAATTTTTATAAAAAACTCTTTTATTATTTCAAGCTGTTTTAAAAAAACAGCTTTATCACAAAGTATATTATCATCTTCTATGTTTATAAATATTTTTTTGTTTTTATGCTCTGCAAAAACAGTTTTCATACTTGTAAGAGTTTCTTTTAACATTTCAGGCTCTGTATTTCTAAAACCTCTTCCATGTGTAATAAAATTAGAACAAAATCTGCAATTTTTAAAACAACCTCTTGAAAGCATGAGCGAAACACACAGGTTTTTTTTATCAGTATATGCTATCCCTATTGATGGGGTAAAATCTCCTGTTTTAGTATGGCGCTCCTTAAAATCACCTACTGGCAAAAGATTTTTTGGAAGGATAAGGTTGCTCGAAGAAAGCGAGGTGTGCGAGGCGCATGAAGCGTGATTTTCTTCCAAGCTTGATTGCGTACTCGATCGCACACTAGTATACCACTCAAGAAAAATCTCAGCTTCGCCAATAATTACAGAATCAAAATATTCTTTAAAATATTCAGGAAAAACAGAAACGCCAGCTCCGCAGGCAATAATTTTAATATCAGGTTTTATTTTTTTTAGACTTCTTGCAAAAGCAATTGCAGAATCTGCATAGCAAAAGGCAAAAAGAGAGACAAATACAGCAATATAATTTCCCGAAGCAATAATAGAAGCGCATTTATCTGTATCATACCCAAAATGGGTATAGGAGGTAAAAAAAGAACAGCTCCCTTTTTCTTCCTCTATAATATATTCATTAAGATATTTTATTGGTTGGGGGAGCTCTATTTTATACTGAGCCCCTTTTGTAAAATCAAAAATATCTGTAAAAAATCCTGCTTTTCTTAATATTTCTGCCCCTTTAATAGCTCCAAGCGAAGCAAATCTGCGATGCGAAAAGTAAAAATCCTCAATAGGGGGAATTACTACAGCAATATTCATAAAACGCATGATATTGCTTTAATCCTTATGCTGCAATACCGATAGATTTATTATGATGAAATACAAAAATGTTATCATGTTTTTAATACTTTTTTTTAAGGTTTTTACAGTATTTTGTGACACCCTTGTAAATGAAGAAGACAGAAACAAAGACGGGAAAACAGACAGATGGACTTATTTAAAATCAGATGGCGGATTTATAATAAAATCAGATAATAATTATGATGGCATAGTTGATTATGTCCTCGAAACAGACAGCCGGGGAAATAAAATTTATGAAGAAATGGATTTCAACTATGACGGAAAGATGGATAATTTTTATTACTATGAAAATGGGGTTTTAGCCAGACAGGAGATAGATAGCAATTATGATGGTAAAATCGATATATGGATCTATCTTGAAAAAGGAATTTATATAGTAAAAATTGAGCGCGATAGAAATCATAATGGCGTAATTGATTATGTAAAAAAATATAAGTAATATTTTTTGATTATGGAAGTAATTATTGGTTTTCATGCTATAGAAGAGGCTTTAAAAAACTTGGTTTTGCCTACTAACCGCGATCAGGGTTCTCGTCATCCCAATCAGGGCAGATGTCATCCCGACGCAGGTCGGGATCTGGCTGGAAAGGCTACAAGCCAAGATGAAATGGATACCGGTTTTCACCGGTATGACGGTGGTGAGAGCCGGGGCAAGCTATATATAACCGGAAAACATAAGAGACATGATACTCTTGCCACTATTGCATCTGAAAAAAAGATCGAGATTATAAAAACAAATCAAAAAGAAATAGATTCTATTTCAGACCATAGCGATAACAGGGGAGCAGTTCTCCTCCTTACTGTCAAAAAAAACAAAAAGAACAGCAAAATAAAACCTCTATCTTTGAAAAACTTTTTTGAGATATCAAATAAAAATAATTCAATTGTCCTGCTCCTTGATGGAATAACAGACCCGCATAACTTTGGAGCTATTCTAAGATCAGCAGACCAGTTTGCTGTTGACCTTGTTATAATACCTGGAAAAAGAAGCGCAGGTGAAAACGCAACAGTAAGAAAAACATCTGCCGGAGCCTCTGAATATGTTCCTGTTATAGAGGATAATCTTGCCAGAAGTATCGATGCTTTAAAGAAAAATGGGTTTTGGGTGTATGGAGCTGATATGGATGGAAAACCATGTATGTCGCAGGATCTAAGAGGTAAAATAGCACTTATTCTTGGAAGCGAAGGAAAAGGCATCTCAAGACTTCTTGCAGAAAAATGCGATGGTCTTATAAAAATACCTTCATCCGGGCATGTTGATTCTTTTAATGTTTCTGTGGCTTGCGGTATATTGCTTTACGAAATTGTCAGGCAACACCAAGGACAATAGCATCCCGCACAACGACAGGACGTCGCGCATTTTTAGTGCGAGGTAGCGCCATGGAGGGCAGCATCCCGCACAGAAACTAATCAACTAAAAGATCTTATAATCCGCTCTGCAAGATGAACAGCATTCAAAACACCCTGCTTGCCAATACCCATCGTGGCTACAGGAATCCCTTTGGGAAGCTGCAATATCGAAAGCAGCGCATCTATCCCCGAAAGCTCTCCGGAGACAAGAGGAATCCCAATTACAGGTTTTTTGGAAATCGAAGCAACGACTCCGGGAAGTGCTGCAGAAAGCCCTGCTGCTGTTATTATAATCTTGAAGTTTTTCTCTTCTTTGCCAAGAAAGTCCATAAGTTCCGGAAGGTTCCTGTGTGCAGAATATACAACAAGATCGCAGGATAACCCTTTTTCATTAATTAAATCTATTCCCGGTTCAATGTTTTTTCTATCAGATTCAGATCCAATAATAAAAAGAATATCTTTCATGTTGACCCTCTTTCAAAAAATTTTTTTCCAATATCATGTCTGTAAAAACTATCTTTAAAATAAATTTCTTCTGCCGCAACATAAGCATGCTTATTTGCAGTAATTATATCCTGTCCCAGTCCAACTACAGAGAAGCATCTGCCACCGTTAGTTACTACATTGCTCTCTTCATCAAGCTTGGTGGATGCATGGAAAACAACAAGATATTTTTCCTTAAAACGGGGAAGATAATGTACAGGAACCCCTTTTTTATAATCACCTGGATACCCGCCTGCTGCTATTACAACACAGATAGCAGTATCATTCGATATTTTAATAGGAAAGGATTTTATATTCCCCTGGACAATGGCTTCGCAGAGATCGCCAAAATCAGAAACTATAAGAGGTATTAGTGCCTGTGCTTCAGGATCTCCTAATCTTACATTGTATTCAAGTAACTTTGGTCCCTGGGCTGTGATCATAAGTCCAAAATAAAGAATCCCTTTATAAAGAAGCCCCTCATTCTCCATCCCTTTAAAAGTAGGTTCAATGATCTCTTTTTTAATTGTCTCAAGCATTCCGGATGTAAGAGAAGGGACAGGGCATATTGCACCCATTCCCCCTGTGTTGGGACCTTTATCATCATCATAAGCTTTTTTAAAATCTGTACATGGAGGAAGAATAATATAATTTTTACCATCAGAAAGTGTAAATATTGTTACTTCCCATCCTACAAGAAATTCTTCGATAAGAAGTTTATCGCTTTTTAAAATATCAAGACCAAATTCAAGAAGTTTTTTCTTTTCATCGGACTCAAGAACCCCTTTCCCTGCTGCAAGCCCGCTTTTCTTTATTACAATTTTTCCATTTCTTGAATTTATCGCTTTTTTAAATTCTTTGGGTGATTCAATTTCAACTGCAGATGCTGTTGGGATTTTATACTTGAGCATGAAATTTTTTGAAAAAGCTTTGCTTGATTCAAGCATTGCTGCTGCTTTGTGAGGCCCTATAGCTTCTACTCCTGCTGCACGTAGATCATCAACAATTCCAACTGCAAGAGGCGCTTCCGGCCCAACAAAAACATAATCGATCCCGTATTTTTTACATGCATCTATCACCATTTGACTGTTGCATGGATCAACGTCTGGAATATTTTCTGCTATATCATCGGTGCCTGCGTTTCCAGGAGCAACATAAAGACCAGTAATGCTTTTACTTTTGGAGAAACTCCATGTAATTGCATGTTCTCTTGCTCCGGATCCTAAAACCAGAACTTTCAATTATTACCTCCAATTGAAAATCGCGACTATTTTTTTTCTGTCAATTTATCTGCTATAAGAATCCAAAAGTTTTTCTATTACTTCAGGATAAGTAGCATACTCAAGGTTATGTATTTTTTTTTCAATTTCTTCAAGAGGTTCGCAAGGATTTCTTGTAAAAGATTCCTGTTTAATAACAGGACCAGTATCAACTCCACTGTCAACATAATGTATCGTGACGCCAAGTTCACTGTCGCTTGATTCATAACTTTTTTCAATAGCATGAGTTCCCGGGTATTTAGGCAAAAGCGCAGGGTGAATATTTACAATTCTGTTTTTATATTTTTCAACAAATCGAGGCGATAGTATCCTCATAAAACCCGCAAGAGCCATTATGTCGATTTTTTCTTTTTCAATTATTTTAATGATTTCTTCCTCTGCAGATTCTTTAGTCTTTTCAAAATATGAAACATAGTAGCTATTTATTCCAAGAGTTTTCGCCCGTTCAAATGAATATGCTTTTTTTCTGTCACATATCATACATGGTATCGTATGCTTTGTTTTTAGTATTTTTTCTGCAATGGCTTGAAAATTTGAACCATTGCCCGAAGTAAATACCGCAAGCCTTGCCATTTATTTCAAATCGCCAATAACTATTAAGTCAAATCCTTCTTTTCTTGCAACCGAAAGAAGGGTATTTACATTTTCTTTATGGCTAACAAGAGCTATTCCTATTCCCATATTAAAAACTTTTCTCATTTCCGGTTCTGATATTCCGCCATCTTTCATTATTTTCTTAAAAATATCTGGAGTTTTCCATGAAGAATAATTAAAAGCAGCTCTTACATTATTTGGTATTGTCCTGTTAAAGTTTCCTTCGAGCCCGCCCCCTGTGATATGTGCAGCTGCAAGAACCATACCAGTTGCAATAAGTTTTTTAAGTTGTTTAACATAAATCTTTGTTGGCTTTAAAAGTGTTGCTCTTCCAAGCTTATCTTTTTCAGTTATTACTTTTCTTGCAAGAGATAATCCATTTGAATGAATTCCTGATGATGGCAATCCGAGTATTACATCGCCTCTTTTTATTTCATTTTTTTTGGGAAGCATTTTATCTTTTTCTACAATGCCAACGCAAAAGCCTGCAAGATCATAATCCTCTTCACTATAAACATCAGGCATCTCTGCTGTTTCTCCGCCTACAAGAATGCAGTCGCTCTCTTCACAACCCTTAACTACGCCTTTGATTATTTCTTTCAATATTTTGTCATTTATTTTTCCGCATGCTATATAGTCAAGAAAATTTAGAGGCTCTGCTCCGCAAACAATAAGATCATTTACAGACATGGCAACAAGGTCTATTCCAATTGTATCGTATATCCCGAATTCCCTGGTAAGAAGAAGTTTTGTTCCTACTCCATCTGTTGTGGAAAGAAGTACAGGGTTTTTATATTTTGCAATATCAAGCTCTATTCCTCCGGCAAAACCGCCTATGCTTTTTGAAACAGCTTTAGATTTTATAGAAGCAACAAACTGTGCAAATTTGTCACCTTTATCAATACTAACACCTGCATCCGCGTATGTTTTTATGCTCATCTGTATTCTCCTTAACGTCAATTGAGTAGCTGCCTGAAAAACAGCCATAGCAAAAATCTTCGGTATTTTCTGCAACTTCTTTTAATTTTTCTATAGAAAGGAAACGGACACTATCTGCGCCAATATGCTGCGCAATTTCTTCCGGTGTCATTTTGTTGGAAATAAGCTCTTCCCTTGTTGGGATATCTATCCCAAAGTAGCATGGATGTTTAATCTTGGGGGAAGCAAGTCTTAGATGTATCTCCTTTGCTCCTGCTTCACGCAAAAGTTTTACAATAAGTTTGCTGGTTGTCCCTCTTACAAGAGAATCATCAACAAGGATCAGTCTTTTCCCGTTTATTACATCTTTTACAGGATTAAGTTTCATTCTTACCATAAGTTCGCGTTGCTCTTTTGTTGGCATTATGAATGAACGACCTGCATAGTGGTTTCTTGAAAGCCCATATTCAAGTGGAAGCCCTGATTTTTCTGCATATCCCAGCGCAGCGCAGTTGCCGGAATCAGGCACTGACATAACAATGTCTGCTTCACTTGTTTCATCTTCTGCAAGAGCAGCGCCGGTTCTTTTGCGTATAGTATGTACAGATTTTCCAAATATCGATGAATCTGGTCTTCCAAAGTATATTAACTCAAAAATACAATGGCTCCGCGATTTTGATTTAGTAAAAAATTCAGAGTGCATCCCTTTTTCATCAACTATGACAACTTCTCCTGGCTCAACCTCTCTTACATCGAATATTCTGAGTATATCGAGCGCGCAGGTTTCAGATGCAAATACAATAAGATCATCTCTTTGGCCTACATATAGAGGCCTGAATCCATGAGGGTCTCTTGCGGCAATAAGGGAATTATCCTTTATCATGGTAAAGCTGAATGCCCCTTCAATCATATTGAGAGTATCAAAAAGGGCTTTTTTAAATTCTTTTTCTTCAGACATTGATAAAAGATGAAGGATTATCTCTGTATCAGTTGTACTCTGGATTATTGCACCTTTATCAAAAACAAGTTTTTTTATCTCTGCTGCATTTGATAAAGTTCCATTGTGCGCTATTGCAATATTGCCTTTGTTTGAAACAGCATATATTGGTTGCACATTTTCAAGCTTGTTTAAACCTGTTGTAGAATACCTTACATGACCTATCCCAATATTTGAATGGGTCTC
>WRCW01000033.1 GCA_009783755.1 Spirochaetaceae bacterium | reverse complement strand
ATATCAACAGGCGCAGGTGCTGGCAATATTACATTTGGTGGTACTGTGAATTCAGCAGGTACTGACTCTCTTACTTTGACAGCAGGAGCAGGGACTATTCAGTGTAATGGCATTGTTGGGCCTGCTTTAGGTTTATTATCTATTGTAAGCGCTGGTACTGTAAACTTTACACAGCCAGTACAATGCGAAGAGATTCGTCAGGTAGCAGGAACAGGTACAACAACTTTTGGCAATATTGTTACGATAAGTAATCCAACAACGACAACAGCGATCAATCTTACTGGAACAGCTTTTACTTTTTCAGGCGCTGTAACAACAACAGGATATGGAAATGTTAGTATAACCAACAGCGGAGTGCTTACAATAAGCAACACTGCACCTTTTGTTCTTGCAGGTTCTTTCACCAAGAATGGTGGAGGAACTGTAACGCTTGGCGCAGATATAACAACTGCAAATGCTTCAATATCTTTTAATGGAGCAGTAACTTTAACAGATCCTGTAACACTAACAACAAATGGAACAACTACTACTAATGGTATCACGTTTAGCAGCGCAGTATCTGGCGGAAATAATATACTAACCATAAGAGCAGGAAGCGGCGCAGTATCATTAAATGGGATACCATCATCATATAGTTCAAGCGGCACAGGTGGTGGATTGGATGTTGTAAACTCAGGAAGTATAGCAGTTGCAGGAGCCTTGTCGGCAGGCAGCGAGAATATAAAACTTGGGTCAGCAGGAGCTATCACGCTTAATGGCCAGGTCTCAACAGGCAGCGCTGGAACAGTGACAATAACAAATGCTGGAGTGCTTACACTAAACAGTGGGGCGCATTTTGATACTCTTGCTGGTTCACTTACTCAGAATGGAGCAGGAAGTGTAACCCTCAATGCTAATATAAATATAATTACAGTAAATCAAAATGTTGCATTTGACAGTTTAATATCTGGTTTAAGTAATCTGCTGACAATCAATGCAGGAAGTGGCGCAGTATTCTTAAATGGGATACCATCATCATATAGTTCAAGCGGCACAGGTGGTGGATTGGATGTTGTAAACTCAGGAAGTATAGCAGTTGCAGGAGCCTTGTCGGCAGGCAGCGGGAATATAAAACTTGTGTCAGCAGGAGCTGTCACGCTTAATGGTCAGGTCTCAACAGACAGCGCTGGAACAGTGACAATAACAAATGCTGGAGTGCTTACACTAAACAGTGGGGCACATTTTGACACTCTTGCTGGTTCACTTACTCAGAATGGAGCAGGAGGTGTAACCCTCAATGCTAATATAAATATAATTACAGTAAATCAAAATGTTACATTTAACAGCTTAATATCTGGCTCAAGTAATCTGCTAACAATCAATGCAGGAAGTGGCGCAGTATTCTTAAACGGGACACTATCATCATATACATCTACCGGGACAGGCGGCGGATTGAATATAGCAAACTCCGGAAGTATATTAATTGCAGGAGCCTTGTCTGCAGGCGGTGGGCATCTAAATATGGTGTCTGATGGAACTATAACTCTTAGTGGAACAGTAAACACAACAAACAATGGAAATGTAACAATAACAAATGGCGGGTTGCTAAGAATAAATAGCGGAGCAAATTTCAACCTCACTGCAGGGAACTTTTTACAAAATGGAGTTGGAGATGTTGTTTGTGCCGGAGGTTTAATAGTAACAGGAACAGGAACTATTACTTTTGGCACAACTACAGATACTCCTCCTGTATATTTTGCAGGTAATCCTCTTAATTCCAATTTTACGATATCAGCAAGCGCAATTAAATTTTTTGGAGATGTTCATATATATCTTCCTTCAAGAACTATCTTTTTTAGCAATAGTTTTACATGCAGGAATTTTATACTATATAACGGTACTGTTAACCTGAATGGTGCGACCAGCGCTAATAAGATTCTTACAACAGAACAGGATTTTGTAGCTTTTGGCGCAGGATATACTATTACCGACAGTGTATCAAGTTCAACGAACCTTTTTGCATATAACAACCCATTAAGAGATGATCCTGCATATGGATTTGCATCGCCAAAAGCACCTCTTATTACAGCAAGTACCATTCATGGGATCTCTTTTCTTCCAATTTATAACACTGCTTTGGGTGGTTATAATAATAGTACAGGTCTTGCTGGTCAATTTGCAGGACTTAGTGACGCAAGGATCTATGTTGGAGCTGAGAATAATATCAATGGGAATTTTTATGTAAATGGCTGCAACATGAATCCTGGATCTCAATGGGAACTTGTTATTCCTGATAATGGAAATTCTGCAAATGCTTTTGCAGAAGCATATAACATGAGTGTTTCTAATTGCAGTGTCAATCTTACTAGCCCTTATAACACAAGAGAGTCATGGGTTGCTGCTGGTGAATGCGGTCCAGCTAATGTTGTTAATTCTCCAAGATGGGCAGGGCCACAATATTCGCTTATGGATGGCAAAGGTATGGGTAGTAATCTTATTCCTCTTGCATTGCCAATAGATTGGAACATAGCAACAGGAGTTGATATTTCTAATTCATATTCATCCGGTGGAAGCTATGATATAGGATGTGTTACAATTTTTGACGATGTCATAAGAATACAAATGAATGCCCCTCTGGGTTCAGGTGTTTTGTTTGAGAATGATAATAATGAAATATCAAAAGCTGTTGAAGCAGGAGCATTGTGGATAAATGGCAGCGCTATAAAAACAACACCATTTATAGATAGAGAATGTACAACCACTACAGATGGCGCAGGAGATCTTGCAGTATTTTATTTACAGGTTCCTCCTGCTGATACATGGAATACAGATGCTACAGGCGCATCTAGCGGAGACCCTGATAGCACAGATATGTCCGGGAATAAGAATAGAGGGGTTACGCCCAATATTTATGCACCAAAAGCAACAAACACAATTTATTTTTCTTTGCTTGATAATAGAAAAAACAGGGTCACTCACTCACCTGCGCCTGCTCTATTTGCAAATGTAGCAGATTTTTGCAGACCTGTTGTTGTAGACATACAAACAGGGCGTGACCAAAATACACTGGGCTCTACATATAACTGGCACAACTATTTTCAGATAACATATTCAGAGCCTGTTGATATTGGAACAGGTGCAGATGTTTTTCCCGGAACAGCTGTTACTTCGGTTGACGGTGGTGTAAGGGCAACTGCAAATTTTGATCCTTCACTTGGTCAATATGGTGGACACCTTTACGAGTCTGGTGCGAATACAGTTACAATGTCTGGTTACTTTAGTTATCAGGGTCCTCAGGTAAAATTTAAATCTGCTTCAAATGATAGCATGCCGGAAACAAATTCATTATTCAGAACAACAGCTACACCTCCTGCTGGTGGAGTCCATGGACTCAGGATATATGTTGTTGGATGGAGGGCTAATGCTGCTCCGACAACACCTTGGCCTGGTTATATGTGGGATGTTTTTCCACCTGAAGGACGGGACGCAACAATTATTGCCAGTGACATGGTATTGGATGCAAATAAAAACAGCATCAATATATTTGATCGTGATAATGTTACTCCAAAAACAATAACAATTACTGCTGATGTTTCGGCATATAGTAATATTGGATATCCGAAGTGGTTGCAGCCTGAAATTGCTCCTTATATGCGTGTTATAAATGAAGTTGTAGGTATAGATATACGAGAGGTTGTAATACTTGATACTAATAATAATGGCCTTACAGACAGGCTTGAGTTCCATATATTTAACCCAACTGATCCATCGCAAAAATGGGATACTGATGGACATCATCCGGAAGACTATGGCCCTCCCATGGTAAATACATTTAATAATGGAAAAGGTATTAGGGAATCATCTTTTGATTCTGGCAGATTTTATGATGCTTTTAGAATAGGTTATGATACTGATCCTATACTTTCTCAATTGCCGGGAATTACCTTAAGCCAATTTGTCAACAACTCTCTTTTTAACCCAAATCTGGCAGCCATCAATTATGCTGATGATACTTATTTTTCAATTACTTTTAATGATATTGCGCTACAGCTTGATTCTCTATTACCGCATATTTTCTCGTATGAATCTCATGTAGGAAAACTCACAGACCTTGCAGGCAATCTTTTAAAAAGCGTATCGTCTGCTATGACTGTTGAAGTTGCGCCTCCCATGATTCAGTATACAATAGCTTCTGCAGGTGGCACAAAAATATATGTAAAATTTTCTGAACATGTGTTCTGTGCTGATCGGGATATTTTAACCAATAAATATACACTGATTAATGAAAATCATTTTGAAATTGCAAAACCAGGAGATGCGCCTGGCTCATCATCATCTGCATATAGAGTTGATTCTGTTATACCTATAGAGATAAAAGATTCTATTGTAGGACCCGGAGTCATTGATGCTTATTTTATTCTCAACAGACCTTTGGATCCTGATGATCTGTTGGTGGAAAAAATAAGAGTATTAGATGGGAAGGTATGCAATACAGCTGGTTTAACGATGATGCCTGCTACACAATATCGTATAAGCAATTTTGCAATCGGGCTTGTAGAGCCTGTGTGGGCAATGGATAATTTTGACGTTGATGGCTCAAGCTCTGCCAATATAACCATACGCGATTTTGCAGGAAAAGATAAACTTCGGGCATCGGATATAACTGTTGAAGTTAAGACTAATACAACAAATACATCTCTTCCTGTTACAATGTATTTTGATGCTGATCCTCCTGCGAGTGTACGAGTAGCTTCCGGCTTCTGGCTTCCTACAATGTTTAGAGGTTTTAATGCAGCTGCAAATAATGCCGCAAGAGCGCTTAGTCCTGTTCTGTCAAACGGAGCTCTTAAGGATTTTGTTATCCCTGAATCTGATAATGAAATGACAGAAGGAAAAGATATTGAATTTATATTTAACTTTGCAGGGTTATATACAGGCTATCTTCTTGATCCAAGTGATCCAAGAACCATAACCACGTGGAAGATCCCAATCCGTGGTATAAAAAAACAGCGTGGCGGAGTTACAATACTTAACAATGTTATAAATGTCTCTAGAGGAGAAAAAGCAATACTTATGTATGATCTTCCTAAAACAGGAGCTGTTACAGTAAATATCTTTAGCCTGTCCGGCGATGTTGTGAAAACACTTGTTAAAGGGACTCAACCAAAAGGTAGCTACAGCTATACATGGGATGGAACAAATACCGGAGGAAGAAAGGTTGCAAGAGGAATCTATTTCATAAGAGTTGTGGGACCCGACATAGATGAATACAGAAAAGTAATGGTTGTCAAAAATAGGTGATCAGCCCCGGTAACCCCGGGGTGAAAACCCTTGTCGTACTGGTGAAATACTTCGTCATACCGGCGGAAGCAGGTATCCTACGCAGGAAGTTTATTCTGATATGTAGTATAGTTCCGGGAATGCTATGAGCACACTGCCTATATCAAGAGTTGTGCTTCCTCCGGATCTATCTGCCGGTGATATTAAAAGTACCAGAGAGTCCCCATCTCTTATCTGAATAAATTTTTCTACAGAGAGCTTGCTCCAGCTTCCGGATGTTATTGTTTCAGAAGCAACAAACCCTTTAACAGTTGTTGTAGTCAAGGTTTTACCAATGCCTAAAGAAATGCGTGAAGAATTAAATCTTCCAGGTGGTGCAGTGGGCGAGGGCGAAGCATCTGCAGGATCTTCTGCTTTAAACCAAACAGAAAAGCGGTATGTTCCGGAAGGGAGATCCGGGCGCCCGGCTTCTGAATATGGGACTGTAAGTTTAAGATAATAATCAATATCGCTTCTGACTATGCGAAAATCATCGATATATCCTTCGTTGTTCGAATTGTAAATATCATCAAATAATACATAAAAATAGTTGTCGGAAGATTCTGCTACAACTTCACTATTATCCAAAGAAGCATCCGGGAATTTTGTATATCCAAATCCCCACTCTCGCTCTGCTTGCGGTTTCCAATCTCGCTCTGTATTGAATCTAAATGGAGTATTGCTATACATGGAATATTTATAAAAATTTAGACGTATTATATATCTGTTACCTGTAAGAAATCGATCTTTAATTGTTGATGGCCCCATGTTAAACCTTATATATTCCGGTTCTATGCCAGCAAATAAATCAAAAACATATTTTAAGCAGGTACTTCCGATACTATCAGGAGCAAGTTCCCGGGTAATGGCTGCTCCGGGGATTGTCCCTACCATGTTGGGACTCCATCCTGTAAGCGCAGGATCAAATTCAAATCCACCATCATGCACAAGATTAAAAACCTCGAGTCTTGAAATATCTCCAATTGCATCGTTTGGAAGACCAGTTTGGTTGATTCCTGATGGAACAGTAGTTGCTCCAGTCTCGCTGGAATTAAAGCCCATATAGTGATAGCCGTTTGGAGCAATACTATCATTAAAAGTCCAAGAAGCTGTGCTGAGCGATATATCTGAGGTAAATTTATATTTTTCAATATAATCAATGCCGCGATACATTGAAAGGTCAGGCGCAGGATCTCCACATGAGATAAATCCAAGAGAAAGAGCGCATAGCAATAAGACTTGTAAAATAATTAATCTATTATTCATTTCAAATCCGTAAATAATTATATTATTTATATCTAATAATGTCTATTTTTATTATCAATATGATACTATATAATATTATCGGAATTTTTTGTGAAAAAGCCTATTATTTCTGTAATAATTCCTGTTTATAACCGTTCAAATCTCTTAAAAGAGGCTGTTCAATCTGTAATAAGTCAGAAATTTGCAGATTTTGAGCTTATAATAGCTGATGACTGTTCAGAAGAAAATATAAAAAAAACTCTTGAGACTATCCCTCAGATCGAAAGTATCAGTTTAAAATATCTAAAGCTGCAAAAGCATTCCGGGATGCCGGGTTTTGTAAGAAACGCTGGCTGTAAAATAGCAGAAGGAAGCTATATTGCGTTTCTTGATTCTGATGATTTGTGGCTGCCTGACAAGCTTGAAAAACAGATTTCACTTGTTGCCGGCAATATATTGATCTGCCACACAAGAGAAATATGGCAAAGAGGGGATAAAATAGTTTCACAATCATCGCAGCGCCATAAAAGAGAGGGAGATATTTTTAAAGACTCCCTTATCAAATGTATAATAGGCCCTTCAACAGTAGTTATGGAAAAGGGGTTGTTTGAAAAACATAATGGCTTTAGGGAAGATCTTGAAGTAGCAGAGGATTATGAGCTTTGGCTTAGAATAACTGAGAGTACCCCGGTAGCATATATTGACCAGCCTCTTGTTATAAAAAGAGCAGGGGAGTGGGAACAGCTTTCTGAAAAATATGGGCAGATAGAAATATTCAGAATAAACGCGCTCAAGCAACTTATTGAAAAATCTTTTTTTAAGACTGATAAAATGGCACTTGCCAAAAAGGTTCTTTCTGAAAAATGCAGAATATATGCAACAGGCTGCAGAAAGAGGGGAAAGGATGATGAAGCTCTTTTGTATGAAGATATTGCCAGGAGTATGTCATAGAGGTCTCTGCACTACCGCGATCACTTTGCCACGATCACACTATAACTGATTTATCCAAAAATGCCCTCATGTCTGCTGGAAGTTCTGCTGTAAACTTTCGGGCTTCGCCTGTCCAGGGGTCGATGAATTCAAGGCAAGCAGCATGCAGCATGAGCCGCCGGACTGCAACAGGAAAATCCTTGCGAAAAGCAAAGCGAGTCTCTCCGACAAGCGGATGTCCTGCTGCCTTAAAGTGCAGCCGTATCTGATTCTTGCGGCCTGTTGCTGGATTTACCTCAACTACAGAGAAGAGAGCGCTGCCTGTTTTTCGCTGCTCTTGTAGAGAATAGAGCGTGTGTGCTGGCTGCCCTTCGAGAGCGCGTGTAAAAACCCCTTCCTTTTTATTAAAATCACCCTGCACAAAAGCAATATATCTCTTATGTACCTGCCGCAAACGAAAAAGTTCCATCACTGTTTTTTGTTTACTCTTGCCCTTGGCAAAAAGGATAAGACCAGAAGTTTCTCCATCCAGCCTGTGGCAGGGGTGAGGCTTCCAGGAGACCCCTTCCCGCAAGCATGCTTCATGGAGTGTTTCTGTAAGAGCAGCAGAACTCTTGCCAGGCGCAGGAATAGTCAGAAGCCCTGCTGGTTTATTCAGCACAAGTAAATTTTCATCTTCGTAAATAATTGGAATATTCTTTGCCACAAACATCTTAAAGTACTCTATCATATATATTTTTTTAAGAAAATCTATGTTTTTTTGATTAACAAATTAGCTAATAACAAGTATAATTTCTTAGGAGGATCTTGAAATGACCATTGCTAAAACATTTGAAGATAAAAAACTGACTCTTGTCATTGAGGGCAGACTGGATAGTGTTACCTCGCAGCAGTTTCATGATTCGTTGATCCCTGCGTTTGATGAAGCCAGGGAGATCATTCTTGATTTTTCCAAGGTTGAATATATTTCTTCTGCTGGATTGCATATACTGCTCATTGGGCAGAAAACAGCGAATTCTAAAAAAATAACCATGAAGCTTTTAAGCGTTTCGGATGATGTCATGGAAGTGCTTGAAATGACAGGTTTTACCAATATGCTGACCATTGTCCAGCAATAGTAAAGGAGGAGCTCATCATTTCTATCAGACTTAAAATAATGGTTATTGTGCTGGGATTCTTTTCTCTCCTTGTGGCAGCATTTGCTGTATATTCAAAAGCAGCTACTGATAATTACAGGCAGCTTCGTACAAATGAAGTTTTAAAAACTGTTGCCTTTGAAAGCGAGCGTGTAGATAAAGTCATTGCTGAGATGGAGCGCAACGCCATAGACCTTGCGTTGGCAGGCAGGCATTTTTACAAGATTGGTGATATCCCAAGTTGGCTAGGGATATCCATTTCTGTTGAAAACTTCAATGCATTCACAGCCGCAGTGGGAGGCGGTATATGGTTTGAGCCATATTCACATAAACCTAGTAAGAGATGGGAGTGCTACTACTCGTTTTTCGATCCATCCATAAATGCTGTGCGCTATGATCCTAATTTTGAAACCAGGGAGTATGATTACCACACCCAGATGTGGTATAAAACAATTGCTGCAGGTCTTGATGGAAAGCATCGCACTGTGTGGACAGCTCCATACTATGACGACACAGGAACCAACTCCATGATGACTACAGTTGGTGCTGGCATTTATGATGATGATGGAAAGTTTGTAGGTATGTCCACTGTAGACTGGGAGATACAAAGCATGATAGACAGGCTTTCAGCAATAAAGCCAACTACAAACAGCTTTGTTCTTATCGCTTCAGTCCATGACGACTACATCATCTCCAATACCTACACAGCATATGGGAATAGAACAAGACATATCGGAAAATCACTGAGTAGTCTGCCGTGGTTTAGCAAGCTCAATTTTACAGAGAGTGATGCTGTAGATATTAACCGTTTCAAAGATGGCGGGGTGGAATATCTTGCTTTTAGCTGTTTGCTTGATAACAACTGGTTGTTTTCTATACAGATACCAGTGAGTGAAATTTTTTCTGAAATAGAAACGCGGAACAATCAGTTTAGATTTGTAATTGTTGTATCCTCTTTTCTCTTGTTCGCGTTGGTATCATGGCTGCTCTCATGGCTCATCAATCGCCCGCTTCTTAAGTTGACCTCAGATGTCGCAGAATTGGGCAGTGGTAATCTTGATAAGCAGATAAAAATAAATTCAAGAGACGAGATCGGAACATTGGCCTTGGCATTCAATAAAATGACTGTAAATTTAAAAGCCTCTATTGAGCAAAATGTCCTGGAGCGCGCAGAGAAAGAACGGATTGCTGCTGAATTGGATGTTGCTGCTAAGATACAATCAAGTATATTGCCCTGTATCTTTCCCCCTTTCCCCAACCACACAGAGTTTGATATATATGCCAGTATGCAACCGGCAAAACAAGTTGGAGGAGATTTTTATGACTTTTTCCTGGTAGACGATCATACTCTTGCAGTAGTTATAGCTGACGTGTCAGGAAATGGAATACCTGCTGCATTGTTTATGGTCATTACTAAAACGCTTATTAAAAACAATGCGCAATATGGAAAAAGTCCTAAGAAAGTTTTTGAAGATGTTAACAATATTCTTGTAAAAAACAATGATGCCAATATGTTTGTTACTGCATTTATGGGGTATCTCGATATTCGTAGCGGGAAGTTAACATACGTAAATGCCGGGCATAACCCGCCGCTTTTGCGTTCAGGCGACAGATTTAACCGCGTATGGGTCAAGCCAGGCTTTGTGCTTGCGGTAATGGAAGATATAATTTACACACAGGAAGAAGTTATTTTAAAACCTGGTGATGAGTTGTTTTTATACACCGATGGTGTGACCGAAGCAGAAAACAGAGAAAAGAAATTATTTGGTAACGCGCGCTTGCTCAATGCTGTAAATAATTATCTCGATTTTCCGATAAAAGAGTTTACTGTAAAAATAAAACGAGAAGTCGACAAATATGCAGATGGTGCGGAACAATCAGATGATATTACAATGCTTTTGTTGCGGTATAAAGGATAGAATGCAGTGGTAAAATGTAATCTTGTGAAAAAGATTTATTTTTCTTTTGCTGTAATGGTTGGGCTCTTATTTATTGCTGCGTGTACAGCAGATCCAACAAGTGAAAAGGTTCCTGGCAAATTTTCTGAAAAAGAATCTGCTCTTAACTATACTGATTTTGCTGGAAAAAAAGTTGGTGTGTATACCGGAGCTATTTGCGAGCAGGTGGCAATGGATATCAACTCCATTCCTGCATATTATACAGAATTATCTGCAGGACTTGAGGATATCAGAAAAGGGAGGATAGCTGGATTCATGACCGACCTCTCTATGTTGATGGTTTTGGCTGCTTCTCCTGGCAACGAAGATCTGCAGGTTATTAAAGTGCCAACAGAATTTTTCATTGCACCCATGGGTGCTATATCGACAAATCAGAATATTATAGATCGCTTCAATAAATTCATAGCTGGGATCAAGGCCAATGGAGTACTGGCAGAGATGCAGGAGAGATGGCTTGATGACCTGGTAGACCTGGATCCTGTTATGCCCAACATATCTTTAACAGGACTAAACAGCACACTAAGAGTCGCAACCAGTGGAACAGAAGTGCCCTTTGCTTATACTGGTGCGAATGGTCAGTTAAAAGGATATTGCATTGAGCTGGCTTATCGTTTTGCTGAGCATGAAGGTATGACCATAGAATTCGCTGATATGGAGTTCTCGGGACTTATACCATATATCATCAGTGGAAAAGCAGACCTTGCCATATCAACGATCTCTATAACAGAAGAGCGAAAGAAAAGCGTACTCTTTACAGATTCTTTCTATGATGATCAGTTTGGTATCATTATCTTAAATAATAATAGAGGAACATTTGCATCAAGTGATAATGTTATAAAAACAAACCATAGTTTTAAAACCTGGTTTAAGACAGGCATTGAGCGAAACCTGATCACTGATAACCGCTGGAAGATGATAGTAAATGGTCTTGGTATAACAATGTTTATTTCGCTGTCTGCACATTTTTTTGGTACTTTGTTTGGTTGCTTTGTCTGTTTTGTTCTGACACTTAAAAATAAAATACTAAGGAAGCTTGGAGAACTTTACTGCGGCCTTATTTACGGTACGCCGGTAGTGGTGCTGCTGATGATAACTTACTACATCATATTTGGTAACACGAATATATCCAATGTGATCGTGGCGATCGCAGCATTTACTCTGGTAATGGGTGCCACCATTGCTCAAAATCTGAAAGGCGCGATTGATACTGTTGACCCTGTTGAGATAGAGGCAGCGCGCAGTATCGGGTTTTCGGCATTCAAGGCATTCATGACTGTAACACTGCCACAGGCTGTACGCCGTGCGCTGCCTGGTTACACAAACAGTTTTGTGGAACTTGTAAAAGCTACTGCTATCGTAGGTTTTATTGCTATTCAGGACTTGACCCGAGCAGGCGACATCATCCGCAGCCGCACTTATGACGCTTATTTCCCTCTACTGCTTGTAGCATCGATCTATTTGATAGTAACAACAATCTGCGTACAGTTATTCAAATTTGTTGTAAGTAAAGCGAATGGGGGTGAAACTCAATGAGTATTATTTCCGTAAAGAATCTTGAAAAGAAATTTGGAGACAATGTAATTCTGCAGAATGTAAACGTAGATATAGAAAAAGGTGAAGTTGTTTCGATCATTGGGCCTTCCGGTACTGGTAAAAGTACATTGTTAAGAGCGATCAACTTCCTTGACCCGCCCTCATCCGGCGAAGTGTTTTTTGATGGCGAAAAAATTACTAAAAAGAACATGGATGCTACACGGCGAAGAATGGGGATGGTGTTCCAGAGCTTTGGGCTGTTTAGCCACATGGATGTCATGGAAAATCTCACATCAGGGCCAACCAAACTCTTGAAGATGCCAAAAGATGAAGCAGAAGAAAAAGCATCTGTTCTGCTTAAAACTGTGGGGCTCTCTGAACGTGCCAAGTTTTTTCCGCGCCAGCTTTCTGGCGGACAGAAGCAGCGTGTGGCAATTGCGCGATGCCTTGCCATGTCTCCTGAGGTGATCCTGTTTGATGAGCCTACCAGCGCTCTTGATCCAACAATGGTAAGCGAGGTCATGGCTGTTATGCGTAGTCTTGCGAAATCAGGAATGACAATGTTGGTTGTTACGCATGAAATGGATTTTGCTCAGGATGTTTCAAGCCGAGTGCTTTATATGGACGAAAGAGGTATTTATGAGCAGGGGAGTCCGCAAGAGATCTTTGGGCAACCAAAAAAAACAAAGACGCAGGCATTTATCTACAAGATTCGTTCGTTCACCTATGAGGTTTCTAGTCATAACTTTGACTATGTGGAAATGCTCAGTGGTATTGAAAATTTTTGTTTTAGTCATGCTATGGAGAAAAAAATCTCGAATAAATTGCAGCTTCTTGCTGAGGAGATGGTTATCAATATTGTTACTCCGAAGTATGGCGCATGTTCTCTTAATTTAAATTTCTCTGAAAAGTTAAATACTTATGGACTTTCAGTTTCATACAAAGGTGAGAATTCCAATGCACTTGAAATCTCCGGGGATGATCTGGCAGTAACTATGGTACGGGGCACTGCAAAAGAAATACACCATGAATATACTGAAGGTACGAATATTATTACGCTGGGGTTGTAAAATGAAAGAGCTTTTTATCGAAGCAAAATTGGAAAACATGGAGAGAGTGATGGACTTTATCAATGCACAGCTTGAAGACTCTCCGGAACTTAAAGATTGTTCTCTGAAAATCAAGAATCAAATCGGGATCGCTGTTGATGAAGTGTTTTCAAATATTTGCAGATATGCCTACTATCCATCAATAGGGAGTGTGACAGTTCGTATTGCAATAGATAATAATATCAACATTGAGTTCGAGGATTCTGGTATGGCACATGATCCTTTTTCTGCTGATACTCCGGATATTTCACTTTCAGTTGAGGAGCGCAAAGTTGGCGGGCTTGGGATTTTTATGTTAAAAAAATTAATGGATTCTGTTGAATACCGTCGTGAAGAAAATAAAAATATCCTTTTGATCAAGAAAAAGATAGCAAATTAAAATGGCTATTGATGCAATCCCTTGAAAGTCGTTCTATGGAAGAAAGTTATTCCAGAGAAGAAAGAAATTTTACTGCATTATACCCATCAGTAGCAGTTGAAACAGGAGAATAGTCCGGCTCTCTGACTGCTTTTACAGCATCTTTTACCATGTTCTCGAAATAAGCTGTTTTTTTAAACAGCAAGTTTTCAGCCATTGTCAGAGAATTAAAACCTGTATAGTATTGGCTCTCCTTGCTTTTCCACTCTTCATAAATTCCATTGCCAATTTTAATTGATCCAGACTCAAATGAAAGTTCAAGAGAAAAAGTAAGATAATCCCTTCCTGCTCCGCATTCAAAAAAGACCGGTATTTTTCCTGCGCTTTTATTTTTTATATATGCTGCAACAAGAGCAGTTCCCTCTTTTTTTTCAAGACTTCCAATTATCCTGTTTTTTTTAAGAACCCCTTCGGTAAGATACATTATTATATCAGCAAGATGAGTGCCATCATGCCACATTACATCAATAATTTTTTTTGTTTTCCCCATATAAAGAAAAGCAGAAATTGAAAGAAGCTTTCCGTATGTTTTTTCAGTGATCCTTTTTTTTGCCAATATATAATTATTGGAATAGCGCCTTTCGTGATTTGTAATTATTTTTGCAATTCCTTTTTTATGGTACAGCGCAATTTTTTTTGCTTTGCCAAGTTTGTCTGCAAGGGGTTTTTCGCAAACAATAACTTTTACTCCCTGCGCTATTGCTTTCTCTGTCATTTCAAGATGAGTGTCAGGATATGTTGCTATAAATACAATATCGGGATTTATTACTTTTATCATTTCTGTTGGATTTTCAAAAACAGGACAATTCCATTTTTCAGCAAAGAGGGTTCGTCTTTTGGGCTTTATATCGCAACCTGCTGATATAACAGTGTCTGGATTTTCTTTTACTGCTCCTGCATGAGTACATGGTTTTTCGCGCAAAGGGTCATCTTCAAGGAGGCTTGCAATTCTTCCAAGCCCTATAAAAGCGCATTTGATTTTATTTTCTGCTTTCATGTTTGTCTATCCATGCATCCGCGAAGAATGCGACTCTATAAATCTTTTATCTCTTCTTTTAAAACAGCAAGCAACTCTTTATCTTTTTTTGCATACTTTATTATTGCCCGGAGAAATCCAGAGGGAGTCCCTACATCAAGTCTTTCCCCTTCTATTGTTTGAAAGACAACCTTTTTTTTATCCATAAGTTTTTTAAGAGCATATATGTGGAAATATTCCCCATTGCTGTTCGATTCAATATGTTTTTTCCACCCCTCTTTAAGATATTTAAAAATATCAGGAGTAAAAAGATATCTGCCTATTGATGCCTCTTTGCTGGGCTCTTTTCCCTTTGCTGGTTTTTCTACGATATCAGTTACATGAATTCCATCTTTTGCAAGAGCAAGAACTCCATACCGCTCAAGCTGAGGAGGATTATGGAGACTGGACATTACGCTGCATCCTGTTTCGTTATGTTTTTTAATAAGTTGTTTTGCAAGAGGCACTTTGCCAAAGTGGAGATCATCAGGATAAGCTACTATAAAAGGCTCATTACCTATAAAAGCTTCTGCCTGCATTATTGCATGGCCTGTCCCAAGCATTTCTGTTTGCCGTTTGAAAAAAATATCTGCTTCCGGGACTTTTATTGCATTGAGCTTTTTTACACTATTTTCTGATTTAAAAAGTGCTTCAAGTTCTGTATCTGTATCAAAATAATCATCCATTGCTTTTTTCCGGCGAGAAGTTATTATGAGTATTTCCCTGATTCCTGATTTTATGAACTCGTCGATTATAAAATCTATTGCTGGCTTGTTGATAAGAGGAAGCATCTCTTTTGGAATTGTTTTAGTGACAGGAAGGAATCTTGTCCCATATCCTGCTGCGATTATTACTCCTTTCATATGGCAATTATGATAATAGAAGAATTAAAAATCAAGTGGGTATGGGTTGACGATATTCCTATTAACAACTAAATTTGAGTTGTGCTAAACAAAGTACTTATTCCTGTTTTTTTTACTATTATATTT